>DKBC01000160.1 GCA_002451065.1 Betaproteobacteria bacterium UBA6910 | reverse complement strand
TACGCCGACATGGGGCACTTCGGGCGAACGCCGATCCGCCTCGCGTGGTTCGGATTCGTGCTGCCGGCGCTGCTGCTCAACTATTTCGGGCAGGGCGCGCTGGTGCTGGAACATCCCGATGCCCTCGCCAATCCCTTCTACCACCTGGCGCCGGGCTGGGCACTCTATCCCCTGGTGGCCCTCGCCACCGTGGCAACGGTCATCGCCTCCCAGGCGGTGATCACGGGGGCGTTCTCGGTGACGCGCCAGGCCATGCAGCTGGGATTCGTCCCCCGCATGGCGGTGCAGCAGACCTCGGAGACTGAGCGGGGCCAGATCTACGTCCCGTTCGTCAACTGGGCGCTGCTCGCGGCAGTGCTGGCCCTGGTGCTCGGTTTTCGCTCATCCAGCAACCTTGCCGCCGCCTATGGCATTGCGGTGACCGGCGACATGGTGATCACTTCGATCCTCGCAGCCATCGTGGTGAGCCGGGTCTGGGGCTGGGGCTGGCCCAGGGCCGGACTGCTGTTCGCGGGATTCTTGGCCGTGGAGCTCGCATTCTTCGGCGCCAACGTCCTCAAGATTTTCGACGGGGGATGGTTCCCCATCGCGGTGGGTATCCTGATCTTCACGCTGCTCACCACCTGGAAGCGCGGCCGCGAGCTGCTCTACGCCCGGCTCAAGCAGGACGCCATTGATCTGGAACCCTTCATCGAGAGCCTGGCCTACGGGGAGCCCCACCGGGTTCCGGGCACCGCGGTATTTCTTACTCCCAATCCCCGCGCACTGCCCCACGCCCTGCTGCACAATCTGAAGCACAACCGGGTGCTGCACGAGCACGTGGTGATTTTCACGGTGCAGGTGCTCGACGTCCCCCGTGCTCCCGAAGAGCAGCGGCTTCGGATCGAGCCTCTCAAGCTCGGCTTCTGCCGGCTCAAAGTGAACTACGGTTTCATGGAAGAGCCGGATCTTCCTCGGGCGCTCGGCGCCTGCGGCGAGGCCGGCGTGGCCTACGATCCGATGACCACCTCCTTTTTCATCGGCCGCGAAACGCTGATTCCCCGCATCAAATCCGACATGGCCTACTGGCGGGAAAAGCTGTTCGTGGCCATGTTTCGCAATTCGGCCAGCGCCAGCGATTTCTTCCGCCTTCCGCCCAACCGAGTGGTGGAAGTGGGCTCCCAGGTCACACTTTAGGAGGCCACCCGCTACCGGCCGAACTCGCGCAGCACATGCTGCTGGCGCCGCGACACCGGCAGCCGTTCCGGCACCCCCCGCAGCAGCGCCAGCCATCCGCCCTCGCCGCTCTCGCCGGTCTCGCGCTCGAATCCAGCCACGTGCTGCCGCGCCACCAGGCAGTTGCGGTGGATGCGGACAAACAGCGTGCCAAACTCCTCCTCGAGGCGGGTGAGGGATTCGTCCACCAGGTACTCGCGTTCACGGGTGCGAAGGGTGACGTACTTGAGCTCGGCTTTGAGGTAGATCACGTCGCCGATGGGAATGAGCTGCAGCTTGCCCCGCTCCTGGACCGACAGGTGCCGGCGCGGCCCGGACACCAAGTGGTTCAAGGCGTCCGCGCTCGGCGCCTTGAGGGGGGGCAGCCGGGACAGGGCTTCGAGCAGCCGGGCGCCGCGGATGGGTTTGAGCAGGTAGTCCACCGCATGCAGTTCGAACGCCTTGATGGCGTAGGCGTCGTAGGCAGTGGTGAAGATGACGGCCGGGGGCGCCGGCAGCTTCTGCAGGTGCTGGGCGAGCTCGATGCCGTCCATCTCCGGCATGCGGATGTCCAGCAGCACCAGGTTCGCCGGCGTGTCGTTGAGAATCGCCAGGGCCTCGGCGCCGTTGCCGGCCTCGCCCACCACTTCGACGGGATGGGTCTCGGCGCAATCCGCCAGCAGGTCGCGCAGGCGGCTGCGCGCCGGGGCCTCGTCGTCCACGATGAGGGCGCGCAAGGGAACCTTGCCGCTCATGCCCCGGCTTCCGTCAGGTAGGGCAGAGTGATGCGCACCTGGTAGGCGCCGCCGCTTACGTGGGTGTCGAGGCGCGCCTCCGCGTCAAAGTGCAGGGAAAGGCGCTCGCGAATATTGGCCAGCGCGATCTTGTTTCCCGCTTGTTCACGACCGCCCTCGTGGAAGGGGTTCTTGATGGCCAGATGGACTTCGTCCCGGTACTTGTAGATGTTGATGGTCACGGTGCCCGGGGCCGAGCCCGGTTCGATGCCGTGGTACACCGCGTTTTCCACCAGGGGCTGCAGGATCATGGGTGGGACCAGGGCCTCCGCCGGCATCTTTTCCGTGTGCCATTCCACACGCAACCGCTCCCCCAGGCGCAGCGCCTCGAGTTCCAGGTACTGGCGGCATAGCTCCACTTCCCGCGCCAGGGGCGACAGCTTCCTGCTGTCGGACATCGCCACCCGGAACAACTCGGCCATGTCCTCGAGGGCCGCTTCGGCGCGCTTGGGATCCGAGCGGATCAGGGAGAGCACGGCGTTGATGCTGTTGAACAGGAAATGGGGGCGAATGCGCGCCTGCAGCGCCTGCAGCCGCGCCTCGGTAAGGGCCGGGGACAGCGCCCGTCCCCGAAGGTCGAAGTAGCCGAGCAGCACCGCCGTCACGGCCACGCTCACCACCAGGAACCGCACCAAATCCGGAGACGCGCCGGTCCCGCCCACGCCCCCGGCCAGCAGGTGAACCAGGGCGCCCGAAGCGGCGGCCACCGCGAACACCGATGCGACGCCGCTGGGGTAAGGCAGCCGCCCCAGCGCCGGGCTTAGTCCGTAGAGGACCACCAGCGCCAGCAGCAGTACCGGCTGCACCAGGACAGCCTGGACCATGAAGTCGTCGGGAACCGCTTCCCAGGTCGGCGTGCGCACCACCGCCAGCAGCAGGCTGGCTCCGTTCACGATCAACAGAATCCGCAGCACCACGCCGAGATTGCGGAAGCTCGGCAAGGCATGGGTTGGGAAATTTTGATTTATACTTGAAGCCATTACATCATTCTGGGCAACACCCGCGCGTCATGCAAGACAACCCGCCGCAGGCCGGAGGCTGGTCCGGGCGTTTCGCCGAGCCGGTCTCCGAACTCACCAAGCGCTACACGGCCTCGGTCTCTTTCGACAAGCGGCTCGCCGAATTCGATATCCAAGGGTCCCTCGCCCACGCCCGCATGTTGCACAAGGTCGGCGTGCTCAGTGCCGAGGACCTGGCCGCGATCCAGCGCGGCATGGGGCATATCCTGGAGGAGATCCGCGCCGCGCGTTTCGAGTGGTCTTTGGACGCCGAGGACGTGCACCTGAACATCGAGCGCCG
>DKBC01000067.1 GCA_002451065.1 Betaproteobacteria bacterium UBA6910 | reverse complement strand
GCCATTGCTATGTGTTTGGCATAGACCGTTCATTGTTTATTGTCAAGCACGTTGCGCCCAGCGGCACACCGGTTTCGGCCAATGCTGGCTCTGCGCAAAGATCACGACCCGCGCCGTGCCTGCACCGCGCAAGTCGCGGGCACTTCTCGGGGCCGATGCGAGGCCGGCTGACAATACCAAACAAGCCGGGTTGCGGTTGAGCGGCTGAAGCCCATCGTTTCCTGTGCCATGGAGACGGCAACGCGCGGGATTGTCGCGGCGCGGCAGACAATCCCACGACCGTTGCCCTCAACCGCTCTACGGCGCCTCACCACCTCGGAATGTCCGCGCCGATGGGGGCGCGGGTAATGGCCGGATGAAGATTGCCGAAAATTCCGGGTGGCGCGCCTTTCTGTGCACCTCGGCGGCGGCCCGCAATCGGTGGCAGCCACCCGGAAGCTCTCGGGCCCCCGGGGTGGCTGTGTTCCACGTTACGGACACGGCGGGCAGGGCGGACACTTCTCCACGGCGATTGCCTTCATCTGTTCGCGGTAATACACGAAATGGCGCCCGTTCCGTATATGCGGCCACGCATACAGCTTGAGCGCGAAAGCGCAGGTGCTGTCGAGATTGTTGAGCATCCCGGTCCCGGGGGGCGGAGCTGTGCTTCCGCCCGCGACGGTCTGGTTGATGCTTCCAGGCAATCCGGTATTGGATACCCCGCTGGCCAGATAGTGGATCGCGGGATTGACGCCCTTGGTGTAGTAGAGGCCCCACGACCTGAGCCGGTTGTTCTCCTGGGATACCTGCACCTGGAAATCCAGCGACAGGGCGGGGGTCCACGGGATCACTCCACATTCATTGAGAACCGCGGGAATTGTCAGGTTCACGTCGGGCGCCTTGTTGTCCAGCCTGATGACCAGGTCGCACCGGTCAATCATGGCGGGCAGGATGGCCGGCGGCGCAACGGTGCCGTCGCGGTAATCAACGCCCATTGCCGACGTGAGCTTGGCGCCGTTCTGATCGAACACCTCGAGCCGCAGGACATAGATGCCGGTATCCTCCTCCGCCAGGCGGCTATTCCAGGTGCCGACCCAGTCCGGGTTGTACCAATAATAATTGGTGAAATCGCGCACCTCGTAGAGCGCGCCGACTCCGTTTACCGTCTTGGGTCCGAGAGTATGAGATTCGCTGAAAAGCGTGCCCTTGGCGACGCGCGTGTCGTCCAGCGGCATAGTGATGGCGGTGAACTCGGTGCTGCCCAGCCTGGCATAGGAAATCCGGTAATAGCGCGCCGGGGCTCCAGTGGTCAGATCATCACCGAACTGGGCATACACCAGCAGGTTTTGGCCGTATGCAACATTGGCGAGGGGCGCCTGGTTGTATAGACCGCTGGTCTGGTTGATCTTGTACACCTCGTCATCACCGATGCGGGTAAGGAAGACCGGCGATCCGGGGAGGGGCGTATAGCAGTTGCCGTGCCCGCAGACGAC
Organism: Betaproteobacteria bacterium UBA6910; assembly: GCA_002451065.1. Classification (GTDB taxonomy): domain Bacteria; phylum Pseudomonadota; class Gammaproteobacteria; order Burkholderiales; family UBA6910; genus UBA6910. The sequence goes on along the minus strand of DKBC01000067.1, from coordinate 6,835 downwards.
CTCTTCGTTGTCCAGGAACAGGTCGATGTGCGCGTTCGTAACGTTCCAGCGGGTGCTGGTGTAGGGATCCAGGTAGATGACGGTAGGCACGCCGTCGATCACCTGCGTCACTTTGACGATGATATCCGGCCGGGAATCAAACTTTAGCCTTCCCCTGCGGAAATGTAGCGGCCACCAGTTGAAGCAGCAGCTGAAGTAGCCATTGCAATCGGTCAGGGTTTCGCATACCTCCGCCGTGCTGTAGAAACAACGCGGAAAGATGAGCCACGGCGCGATCTTTGAGGTAAGCGTCAGACGGTCAAAGCGCGCGGCCACGTTGGCATCCATCAGGTTCGCCTCGCCGACCCTGGTAAAGGCGGTCCGCGGGATGCCCGGCGGTTCCGGCTGCGGGTTTATGGTGATTGCCTCGATGGGATTACTAAAGCCGGTGGCGGCCAGCCGTCGTGAAAGCAGTTGGGGACCCGGTGTTACGTCGGCTTCCCCAAGGCTTCCGGTACCGGCGCGAGAGCCGACAAACGGCCCTGGCTCGAAGTCGGGCACCGGATCTGGTCCGGGAAACGGCTTGGGCGGAAACGGTGGGTCCTTCAGCAGTTCCGGTATCCGGAACACCGGCTTGTCCAGCAGCAGTTCCCACCACTTGCGCAATGGCGGCCAGAAGCATGGCTCCCGGTCAACGTCGAAGATCTCGACCTTGACGAAGGGCACGGGGCAGATATCCGTCACACCGTCGTCAGAGTGGATCTTGCGCACATGTCCGGAGACACAGATGCGCACCGGCCACCAGGGGCGCCAGACGTCCAGCGGCAGCACGGCATCGAACTTCACGCGGAATTGGGTTCCCTTGCCCTTCCACTCGTTTGCCGCAAATTTCTTACGGTAGGCGCTCGACAACCGGACTTGCTGGGCTTGGTTCGCTGGCCCCACGACGAGTTCAACGTCCGCCGGCTGCGCAAGCTTGACCTGCACGTCGTAATTGCCCTTGCTATCGAGTTCGTCGCTTCCCAGCAGCGTTCCGCCCTTGTCAAAGACATATGCTGCCAGTTTGACTTCACCAGGCTGGCACTCCGGCTGTTCGCGCTGGATCTGGCCTTCGATGCGGAAATCCCCGCCTCTTCCGGCCGCGCCAGGTAAATTTCTCTCCTTGGCCATATTTGATTCCTCCTCTCTGGAAAAAAGTGGGGCGCCGGGAATTCCCGTCTGGACCACTGGACAGGGCGATGCTGGTTCACTGTCCACCTTCGCCACCGGGTCGCGCACCCCGTTCGTAGCGATGCAGCGGGCTGCGGCGAGTGCTCCGCCCGCAACTCGTGCTATCAGCATAGACAACGACNNCGCTGGCGGTACGATAACTAACAACTTGGCAGATTTTTCGCCGGCGAGCGACTTCGCTTATTCCGTACCGCACCAACGCTCGCGAGAGCCGGTCTGGGCGCTTGACGCACCTGAGTACTGTGCTATCAGTTATTAATACTCAGGCGTAAAGTCAGGCTTGCGCCGTTCGGCCTCTAGAGACGCTTTCCGGAAAACACCGGGATTCACTACCGGCGGGCAGGGTGCGTAAGCGAAACGGGAAACCATGCTTCTCCTGGCGTGGCGGATATGCCACCGTCCATGCTCGCGAGATGGCCGAGTCCTCGCTATCGAGGATAACTGACTGTCTTGCGGCGACGCGGTTCCAGTAAGAGTAATGGATGCCCCTTTCCGGTAGCGTCCTACCGACAGATTCCACCTCTCCGGGTTTAACGTAAGCCCCCAACCACCAGCAGACGGGAACAACCGGACCCATCGGGCAGGCTTCGATATTTGAACTCCTGCATAACCATCAAGTATTCAAGGAGCTACCCTTATGCCCCTTGCATTCGCCTAGACCGTTTCCTAGATTGGGTTATTGCTCCCGTCACCCGAGGGCACGGAGCGCAAGCGGGGATATGCGGTGCGCGTCGAGGAGATTCATTTTAATCACGATGTTATCTCGGCCAGTGGCGATGCGCTGAACATCCGCCGCAATGGCGGCGGACTGCCGATACACGCGCCAGAGTGGCGTTTCGGCCAAAGTCCACAGCCAGCGGCCTATGCCCGAAACGCGATCAGCGGCATGGTGACAATCAAGGTTCTTCTGCGGGGTGGACCGCCGAATGGAAAACTGCGCATCCGGGCCATTGATGCCTACCTGCCGCCGGCCACACCTGGTGGCTGCATCGGCTGGATACTCTCGCTCATTGCCGCCATCGTTCATGCCCTGGTCGGAAACGTGCTCGGGGATGCCGGGGCGAAGACTGTCCAGTTGGACGCCAATGGCGACTCCTCGCTGGAGACATTCGAGCTGATCCACCACAAGCTTGCTGTGGCATCGGTGGGCGCGCGGACCACCGAATGGGTATGGCAGGCGCGGGTCCTGCGGCTCTTTGCACGCTGGCGGGAGTTCGACCGCACGAGTCACCGCATTTTCACCCTTATCGACGTCCCCCGCGGTCCGTGGGAACAGGATGCAAGCTTCAACAATCTGCAGTTGCCGTGGGCCGACGCTTTGGAGAAAGCCTGCACCTGGGCGGTCGGCGCAGCCGACGCGGACGCGGCCGCGGCCCGCATCACCCGGGCGGTCAACACCCGAAGCAACCAGAGCTACACCCCGGCCACCGTGTTCGGTTTCGATCCTCCCTACCAGCTGACCTCCTACATGACGCACCTTGACGGCGGCGCGCCCTTCGTTCTGAACTGCACGGACTGCGCCAACGCGGTCACCACGTTCGCCAACCTCCTGGGGTGCGACCTGTGGGAGGGGCGCTTCTTCAACATGGTGACCCGGAAGTTCCTCACCCTCAACGGAAACTCCAACAACGCCGGAGATTGGGTGAGCTGGAACTGGGGCTATCACGAGATCTGCTGGCTTTCCGCCATCGGCGTGACGCAGCCCGTCTACGACGGGTGCCTCCAGCTGGATATGGACGACAACTACGCCGACAACGTACACGTGGCTCAACACCCGATCAAAATGAACTTCGGCCAAAACGCACCTGGCGACTACCGCTTCCGCTTGATCGAAAGCGGGACGGGCAATCTCGAGAACATTCCTCGCCGGCGGACAGTAGCATGACCATGGACGCCGCAACGCTTAAGGAGCTCGGCACCCGCTACGACCTTGCTGGCCTGCGTGCACGAGTGCCGCGAGAGCCGGTCGAGCTGTACCGGGGATTCGACGCGGCGAAGCTGCAGGTCGAGGGCTGGCATGTCTCGCTGGTCGAAACACTGCGCCGCGCGGACAGCCGCCCATGGCGGCGCGCCGTGTTCGATGCGGCCGAGGCCGCCGGAATGCGGGTCATGATCGATGTCATCGAATGCGCATCGCCCTCCGAGTCACTCGATTGCCTGCTTGAGGTTCTCGCGGGCAATCAACTGGCGCGATTGGAGGACGGGCCGGCGAGCCTTGGTTTCGCCGCGTTCCGGCATCCCGACGGCGCTCCGCCCGCGATCTTCTTCGCACGCAACAACCTTTGCGTCACCGTCGCGAGCTTTGGCTCGCGGCCGGCGCCGGTCGAGCCCTGGGCGGAGCGCGTCGTGCAGATGCTGGCGACGCAATCGCGCGACTAAGCCCTCTCGCGGGCCAGGCGATAGACCCTTCCTTCTTGCCAACCTATTCATGGAGGCCTGATTCATGCGGACCATCTACAGACCCGACCTCAAGGCGCATTTGACGATCGACGACAAAAGCCGCGTCCGCCATATCCTGCAGACGCAGGAGTATTTTCTATCGGAGAAGAACAACGTGCGCCTAGCGGCCGCCGACTATCTCCAAAGACGCGCGGAGACGCTGCACATCCCCCTGGCTCAGCTGGAGCGGCTGCACCTGAAGGCCAGCTTCCTTGACCCGCGCGAGCAGGACGTGGAGTACCGGGAATACGACGTCAAAAGGTCTTTCGCTTCCACCACGTACTGCTACTTTCAGACGGTCCACAACACGCCGGTGTGGGGCGCCGGCATGACCGTGACGGTTAAGGAGAACCCGTTCCGCATCACCCACGCCGCCCACTATGGCCACGAGGACATGAAGGTAGTGCTACCGGGAGCGGACGCCATCAAACGGGTGCGCACCCTTCTCATCCAGGTCAACACCCAGGCCGCCGTATCGAAAGCAGCGCTGACGGCCGGCGAGGCCGTCCCGCGCTCGTTGTCGGTGCCGATGGGGAGCCTGTTTGGGGGGGCTGCCCGCGGGGCCGCGGCACGCCGTGCCGGCGCCAGAGCGCAGGCGGCGCGATGGTTCGAGACAGGGCGAATCACGCATGGGCTGTTCTGGATCTACCGCTACCGCGGGCGGGACCGGGTACCGGAAAAGGGCGTCAATTTCCCCGTAGACGCGCGCAAGCCTCTTGATCTTGAAAAGGGCGACATCGAGCTGACATTGCCGCTGCCGCCGGTGCCGGGCTCCATCCGGGATGGCCAGCACTACCTGGTGGCAGAGATTGTGTTTCATCTGCCGGGAAAGCAGGCCCTGAACTGGCGCGCCCTGGTGGAGGTCGAAACCGGCGCCATCCTCTATCTGCGGGCATTGATCGACGGAGTTAACGGTCTGGTGTTTACCTACGATCCGCAGACCTCCACCGGCGACCTCACCATGACGCCGGACGATGGCAACGCCATCCTCGATCCGCTGCGCGACGACGTCGTTCTCACCAACCTCAATGCGCCGTCAGGCGGCGTTCAGTCCTTGTCAGGCTCGCACGTGACCGTGGTGGACGACGACTCTCCCACGGTTGCCCCGCCGACCGAATCCACGGGCACCGATTTTGACTACCAGGCCAGGACCAACCATTTCGGAGCGGTCAATGCCTACTACCACGCCAACAACCTCTTTGAGGTCATCGAGGATCTGGGATTCAACCTTGCCACATACTTCGACGGGACGGTGTTTCCGGTGCATCTTGACCATCGCGCCAGCTATACCACGACGAACGGCATCGAGGCCAACGCATTTTGCAGCGGCGATACCCAGGGCGATGGTATCGGGCTCGTGGGCTACTGCCTGTCGGACACCACGGATACCGCCAATCCGCTTGGGCGTTCCGTGGACAAGTGGGTTCACTGGCACGAGATCTGCGGCCACGGCATCCTGTGGGACCACGTCAACAGCCCAAACTTCGGCTTTGCCCACAGCGCCGGCGACGCGCTTGCGGCGTTTCAGAACGACCCCGTTTCGCAGCTGCGGGCGCTGCCGGAGCGCTTCCGCTATGCCCCCTTCCGCGGCCTTGACCGCTGGTTCAACAGAGCGGTGGTGGACGGCTGGGGCTGGGGGGGCGCCCAGGATCCCGGCACGGGCAGCGGCTCCGCCGGGTATCGGAGTGAACAGATCCTGGCGACCACGCTGTTCCGCTTCTATCAGGCCCTGGGCGGCGACGCGGATAACGAAGCCAAGCGCTGGCAGGCTTCCCGCGTCTCCACCTACCTGGTGCTGAACGCGGTGGGCAAGCTGACGCCGGGCACCAACCCGGCCAACGCGGAGGCGTTTTACAACACGCTCGTGGACGCCGACGACGACGACTGGACCAGCGAGGGCTGGGCCGGCGGCGCCTATCACAAGGTCTTCCGCTGGGCCTTCGAGAAACAGGGACTGTGGCGGGCGCCGGGCGCGCCGACAACGGACATCGGCGCTCCGCCAGCAGTAGATCTCTACATCGACGACGGCCGCGCTGGCGAATACCAGTACCAGGCGGTGCACTGGAACTGCCCCTCGGTGTGGAACCGGCCCCTGGCCGACGGCGCGACCGGCCCGGAGCCGGGCGTCGCGGGAGTGCTGAGCTATGCCTATGTCCGGGTCAAGAACCGCGGCACCACCAATGCCAATGGCACGGTCAAGGTGTACCACTGCCTCCCCGGCGCGGGTCTCACCTGGCCCACCGATTTCGTCCAGGCCGGTCCGGTGGCCGGACTGCCCACCGGCAACGTACTGGCCAGCAATGGCAACGAAGTGATCGTGGGCCCGTTCGACTGGACGCCCAACGAAAACGCCTACGGCCACGACTGCCTGCTCGCCATTGTGGAGGCCGACGGCGACCCCAGCAACGTCAACAATCTCGAGCCGGCTCAGACAATCCAGGAGTGGCGCTTGGTGCCTCACGACAACAACATCGGCCAGCGCAACGTCCCGTTGGTGCCGGGTGGCGGCGGGACGGAGGCACTGGCGGCGGCCTTGGATGGCGCCGTGTTCTTCGCCGGCAACAACTTCAATCGGCCCGCCGACATGGACCTGCGCGTCGAAATGCCGCGCGTGCTTGCGGCCAAGGGCTGGAAAGTGCAGTTCGCCGGAGTGCCCCTCAACCGGTTCCGGCTCAAGGCCGGCGAGAAGAGGGAAATCACCCTGCGGCTGGTGAAGGGCGCCGACTTTACAGTCGACGAGATCCGGGCGGCCACCGACCGCAATATCACGGTCTACCTGCAAGGAAACGGCGTGCTCCTGGGGGGCATGACCTACCGGGTCGATCCGGACCTCAAGGAGGTCGCGCAACCGGGCCGGCCGGCGGGACGATGCACCGACATGGCTCAGGACCTGGTGGATTGCCTCAAGGTCTCCGGCGGCCGCAAGGTGAAGAAGGTGTGCGTGAGAAAGGTGGCAGTCGATATCGAGCTTGAAAGCGACTGCGACCGCGACTGCTAGACGCAATCCGGTGCAACGGCCGGCAGCCTCAGGGCTTGCCGGCCGTGTGCGACTGGGTAGGCGTGGAGCCCCAAGCAACCCGCGTCACGGCAGCGCCCCCGAAGCGGCGATCTCCGACGCAAACAAAAAGACCCCGGACGCGGGATCAGCGTGGATCCCCAAATTGTTGGTGGCCAAGGGCGGAATCGA
>DKBC01000347.1 GCA_002451065.1 Betaproteobacteria bacterium UBA6910 | reverse complement strand
GGGGGTGAGGTCGGCCACCAGGGCGTCGCGCGGCGCGCCTCGAACGCCCTTGCCGATGCGATCGATGAAGCGTGCGGCCAGTACCGTCGCGGCGCCCGTGGCCAGCGGGAACAGCGGCTTGGAGAGTGCTGCGAGACCATAGCCTAGAAGAACGAGCGGCTTGCGCCGGCCGATCCAGTCGCTCACCGCCCCGGAGAAGACCTTGGTTACCGCGGCAGTCGCCTCGGCGATGCCCTCGATCGCACCGACTGCCAGGGTGCTCACCCCAAGCGCGGTGACCAGAAAGACGGGCAGCAAACTGTGGATCAGCTCAGAGGAAAGATCCATGAACAGGCTGACGAGGCCCAGTGCCCAGACCCCGCGCGGGATTGCGCTCAGGGAGTCGCTGGCCGCTTGGCCTTTCCGATGAGGGCTTGGGGTCATGCGCTTCCTTATTTAGTGCCTGACAGAAAACTCCTATTTCATCGCCACGTTCCTTCTGCTGGGCTGGGGCATTGGGGGCGACTTCATTCATCGTGGGGCGATTGGCTGCAGTTGGCGTCAATCAATGAGAGCCGCTCTCGTTATTGGCGATCGGCAGGCGCACCGATCCTGCAGCTAGCGTATTCAGACCCCTTCGGTTGCGTTCAGGCCGCGCGGCGATAGGGCCCGCGCTGTCGCTCCGCGTCCTGCTGGCGCAACAGGGCGCCAAGGCGCTGGATGTTGCGTGCCACCACGGCCAGGGCCACGTAACGCTCGAAGCCGTCGAGGCCGTGGTCCAGACAGCGGTCCAGGCCATGGGCCTCCAGGGCATTAATGGCGGATTCCACCGCCGAGTGCTGGCGGCGCAGGTGCAGGAATTCGGGGGCGTTCTCGCGCTCGCGCTGTGCCTGCGAGAGCCTGCCCTTCTTCGGCAGCACCACCCGCGGGATCAGGGCGGCGAGTGCGCTTTGATTGGCCGGGCTGTGGACTCCCTTGTCGAAACTGGCGCTGGCGATGTTGGGGAAGCGCGCCTGGGCCTCCACGATCAGCGTGACGGCGACCTGATCGTCGGTGGTCTTCTCCATGACCCGATGGGCGAGGATAAAGCGGTGCTGGTCCTCCACCACCACGCGCAGCCCCAACTCCACCGGGACGCCCGCCTTGCCTTTGCTGATCCACTCGGTGTGGCGCTCGAACAGCGAGAAGAGCTTCTCCGCATGGGGGATGGTCTGACCCAACAACACGCGGCGGCGGATCTGATCGATCTGGCGCTCGGCGTCGCCGAGGTAGAGGTCGATCTCCGCGAGGAAGGCCGCCGGGACGTGGTGCACGACCAAGTGCATGCGGGTCTCGCGCACCCGTGCGAGCAACGCCTCGGCCTGCGCCAGGTAGGCGCGATGGGCCTGGCGAACAGCCGCGTGCTTGGCCGCCCGCTTCTCAGGGTCCTGGGAGGTGGAGTGCTTGAGCCGCTGCACCTGCCGGTAGCGCTTTTTCAACTGACGCAGTTGGTAGGCGCTTTGCCGCCAGCCGGCGATGCCGAGCTCCCCGCACCGCCCGGCGAGGATCGCGATGAGCTTGCGCAGCGCGTCCCACAACAGATTGATGTCGGTGGGATAGTGCACATCGGTCTCGACCACGAAGGAGTCAACACGCACGTGCAGCGGGGCGTCGGGATTTTTTTTACGAGCCGATGCCCGGCAGCGACCACTTCCTGATTGATCCGGTCCAGGATCTCGGGGTTGAACAGGCGCAGGTTGTCCTTGATGGTCTGCAGCTGATAGCGGTCTGCTTCGCCATCGGCCCACCCGCTATGCCCGAGCATCTGGCGGATGGTCTTGTGCTCGTTGGCGAGCTCGTGCACCCGGTCGTAGTCGGCGTTGAGCCCCAAACGCAGAACACCCAGCACCAGGATCTTCCACTGCGCCATGCCGGGGCGCCCGGTGTTCGCATCGGCCTGGCCATTGACCCCCGCGGGGATCACCTCCGCGAGGATGGCGAACACCCGCACGCGCAGCGCCGGGGTGGTGTAGATGTGCTGTAGCCCGCGCAGCAGCTGCGGGATGTCGTCGCGGGACTTGGGGTCGAGCTCAATGGCGCCGATGTCTTGCTCGCCAAATTGCAATTGCGGGTTGATGATCTGGTGCATGGGATTTCGAATGACGAAGTTCAATGGATCTTCGTCGGCCCACAGGACGACCGGCCCCTCAAACCTGGTTCAGCGTCCAGCCCGACTGCGTTAAATCAGTGGGTTGGCAATCTGCCTCCCACCCCCTCGAAGCGGCCCGGGAGACAACTTCGATCTTGGGGGCAGATTATAATATGTTGATCCGGCGCAGGTTTAATGGTTTCTTTCCACGCACTAACTTAGAAGATTTTCTCAAAAGAATAAGTGATTAGCCTCATCTCTCAGCCAGGGGGACGGACTCGCAGGCTGAGCCCGCGGCGGGCGCACACGCGTCGTTGTGGAGCAACGGGGAGAGACGAGATGCCGATCAACAAGATCCGGTTTCAGCCCGGCTTGTCGTTGCCGGCGTTCTTCGGGCGGTTTGGCACGGAGGCGCAGTGCGAGGCGGTCCTGGAGCAGGTGCGCTGGCCGAACGGTTTTGTCTGCCCGGACTGTGGGGAGCACCGCCATTCGTTGGTGCACCGTGACGGGCAGAAGCTCTGGCAGTGTTCGGCGTGCCGCAAGCAGACCTCGCTGACAGCGGGGACGGTTTTCGAGTCGACGCGCCTGCCGCTGCACCTGTGGTTTCTTGGGATCTATCACCTCACCCAACCGAAGAACAACGTCTCGGCGCTGGAGCTCAAACGGCTGTTGGGGGTGAGCTACAAAGCGGCCTGGCGTATGAAGCACAAGCTCATGCAGGTGATGGATGAGCGCGAGGCCGATCGCATCCTGGGCGAGCGGGTGCAAGGCGATGACGCCTACCTCGGTGGGGTCCACCCCGGCAAGGTTGGGCGTGGCGCCGAGCTCGTCGCCGAACATGAGCGAGTCGTGGTCGGGGAGCGTAAGAGCTCGGATCTGGATTGCTTCCACTGGGTGAACACCTTGCTCGGCAACCTCAAGAGCTCGATCCAGGGCACCTACCATGGCTTCAAGTTCGATAAGTATGCCGCACGCTATCTGGGCGAGCTGCAGTATCGC
>DKBC01000030.1 GCA_002451065.1 Betaproteobacteria bacterium UBA6910 | reverse complement strand
CCAGGGCGCGCCACACCAGCCCGACCGCGCTGCGCATGTGCTCCGGATCGGCCTCCTCCCCGGTGCCCAGTGCCGGACGATAATTCACGCCCCCGTGGCGTTGCAGGGTTTCACCCAGCCGCACGCCCAACGCCCCGGCACCGCTGGCAAGCAGCACCCCCTCGCCCTGCGGGCTCCAGGACGCGGCCTGGGTCCGCCAGCAGTAGATTGCCTCCTCGAAATTGCCCACAACGGCGAAGCCGATGGCGGTGAGGCGCACCGGCACCCAGTCGATCACCTCGAACACCCGCAGCGCGAAACGCCCGAACACCACCGCATCCGGCTCAACCCGTCCGCCCCAGCGCTCGGCCAAGTCCGCGGCGCAGCGGTAAAGCACGGCTCCGGACGGCCCCAGCACCACAAACCAGAAAGCGATACCGAACACGTAGCGGTGGGAAAGCAGCAGGCCTTCCTCAATGACCACCCGAATCGCCTCGTTGCGCGACATTCCCTCCCCCGGCTGGCCCCGCAACTGGTAGAGCGCGGCGCTCGCGCCTTCGAGGTCATCCCGGGCCAGGGCCTCCTGGATTTCCCGCAGGCGCCCGTTGAACTTGCGGAATCCCATGGTGGCGTAGAGCACCGCCACCGACCAGCCCCACTCCAGCAGGAAACCCAGATCCTCCAGCAGCCCGTTGATCACGCCCACCACCAGCACCGGGGGCAAGACGGCCAACATCCAGGCCGTCATCCCGTGTTGCGCCTCGCCGCCGTTAAACCTGCGCTCGATGCTGTCGGCCAGGTCAAAAAACGCACGCGCGAAGGGGTTGTTCCGATCCAGGGGTCGCCATTGATCCAGTGCAAGGGCGGCGACAAGTGAAAGCAGTGTCATGGGAATCGAGGTCTTTCGGCAGGCGCTTATGATAGGCCATCCCGCCGCGGAGTCGAAGGGCGCCCAGAGGTCCGGGAGCGCGGAAACGGCCTGAGGCCCGTTGCGTTTTCGCCAGCAGTCGACGGGACGAGAGGCCGCAAGACCACCCCGCCACGCCGGCTTGCCCCGGACCGCTTGCCCGGCTGACTAAGCGCGGCGCGCCCGCCCTTGCGCCGCGGCAGGGCAGGGCTCGGGAACGCTGCCCTGCCCTCGATTCGTCAACCGCCCGGCGTATCCGTGGGATAACGGATCGCCAGAATCTCGAGTTCCAGGTTGCCCGCCGGGCGCTGCCAGGTCACGGTGTCCCCGATCCCGGCGCCGAGCATGGCCTTGGCCAGGGGCGATATCCAGCTCACTTTGCCTCCCGCCGCATCCACCTCGTCCTCGCCGACGATCTGGAAGCGGTGCTCGCGGCCCTCATTGTCCACAACGTCCACGACGGCCCCGAAATGCACCTCGTCGGCGGGCTGCTTGCCCAGATCCACCACGACCGCGCGCTCGATCCGGCCCTGGATATAGCGCATGTCGCGCTCGGTTTCCGCGAGTTGCTGCTGCTGCATGGGATCTTCCACCGAATCCACCAGCTCCGCCCGCCGTTTCTCGAGCGCGTGAAACTCGGCGCGCAGCCGCTCGAGACCCGCGGGCGTGATGTAGTTGGCGTGCTCGCTCTGGGGACGCTCCAGAAGATCGTCCGCCGGGGGCGCGTCGGATTCCTTGACGAAAGCTCGGCTCATGGGAATTGCTTCGGTACAGATCCCAGTATAGCGCGAATGTTACCCGCGCCTGCGCCAAACCAGGGTGCGATTGTTGGCGGGCATGGCCACGTCCCGCTCCAAGACCAAGCCATGGCGCTCCGCGAGCCTTCGCAGTTCCTGGACGTCCCGCAGACCCATGCGCGGATCCCGCTCCCCCAGAGCGGCGTCGAAGCGGGCGTTGCTCTCGGACGTGTGGCGTCCACCCTGCTTGAACGGGCCGTAGAGGCAGAACACCCCCCCTTCGGCGAGGGCCATGCCCACTCCGGCGAACATCTGCTCCACCTCCGGCCAGGACAGGATGTGCGCGGTGTTGGCACTGAAAACGGCGTCGTAGCGGGCGCCTCGCCAGTCGAAACGGTTGACGTCGAGCTCCAGCGGCGCCAGGACGTTGGGCATTGCCGCTTCCTCGAGCCAGGACAGAATACCGGCATGGGCCTCAGGGAGATCGGCGGTCTGCCACACCAAATGCGGAAGCGCCTCAGCGAAGAACACTGCGTGCTGGCCGGTGCCGGACCCGATCTCCAGAACCCGCCGGGCAGTGGCGAGGGCCTCCCGCAGCACTTCGAGGATGGGCTCCCGGTTGCGCTCGCAGGCCTCGGAAAATGGCTTCACGCCTTGGAAATCCCCACTTCGACCAGCGTGGGTGTGAGCACCCGCAGGAGGTCCGCCGGCGCCACGCACACCAGGTAGCCGCGCTTGCCGCCGTTGATGTACAACCGCTCCAGGTCCAGCACGCTGCGTTCGAGATAAACGGGCAACGATTTGCGCGTCCCGAACGGTGAGGTCCCCCCCACCGGATAGCCGGTATGGCGGTTCGCGGTGTCCGCGCTGCACGGAGACACCGTCTTGACACCGAGAACGCGCGCCAACTGTTTGGTCGAAACCTCCATGTCCCCATGCATGAGAACGAGGAGGGGATCCCGTTGCTCGTTCTCCATCACCAGGGTCTTGATCACCTGATGCTCGGGAACGCCCAGCGCCCGCGCCGAGATCATGGTCCCGCCGCGCTCCTGGTAGTCGTAGAGATGGTCGGTAAAAGGGACGCCATGCTGGCGCAGCATGCGCGCCGCCGGCGTAACGGGCGGCTTGCCCTTGGACATCGCTCACTCCGCCAGGTCTTGGGGAAAGTCCACGTCGCGCAGCACGCCCGGATCGTCGACCATCACCCGCGCCACCTTCGCCGCATTCTGCTCCAGCAGCGAGCGCGCACCTTCGTCGCCGTCCAGGGCCCGGAGTTGGTCCCGGTAGATCGCCGCAAACCCCACCGGATGACCGCGCCGTCCCTGAAAAAGCGGGGCGGCGATGGCGGCGCCGAATTCCAGCGCGCGCCGCACCCCGAAGACCGTCTGCGGCTGGACAAAGGGCATGTCGGCGAGGGCGATGATCCAGCCTTCCGACTCACCGGCCTCGGATACTCCCCACGCCAGGCTCGCGCCGAGGCCGCGGTCCGCATGGGGGCAGCACACAACCCGCGCGCCTTCCCGGGAGAGCAGCGCGGTGAGGGGGTTCTCCCCGTCGCGAACCACCGCCACTACCTGGGGCACGGCCGCTCGCAGGGCGCGCAATGCCGCCACTGCCATGGGAGTCCCGTCTGCAAGAGGGTGAAGCAACTTGTCAGCGCCGAAGCGCCGGCTGCGTCCCGCGGCCAGGAATACCCCGCTAAACACTGACCGCGCGCATGGGGACGGAGACCGCGTCCAGCCTTCCGACCGTGATGCCATGACGCAGCGCGGTCAGTTCCGCCAGGATCGCGATGGCGATCTCCGGTGGGGTGCGGCCGCCCAGGGGCAGGCCCACGGGCCCGTGCAGGCGCTCGATCTCTGCGGGCGAGAGATCGAGTTGCAGCAAGCGCCGCCGGCGCTTCTCGTTGTTGCCCTTGGAGCCAAGGGCGCCCACGTAAAACGCCGGGGACTTGAGAGCCTCCATCAGCGCCATGTCGTCAAGCTTGGGATCATGGGTCAGCGCCACCACGGCGCTGCGGGCGTCCAGGCCCATCTCCTTCACCGCGTCGTCCGGCATATCCCGTCGGAACTCCGCGCGGGCCAGGGTCCAGGCCTCCGCGTAATCGCTGCGCGGGTCGCACACCGTAACCTGATAATCCAGCGCCAGCGCGAATTCCGCGAGATAGCGGGACAGCTGCCCGGCGCCGATGATCAGCAGCCTCCAGCGGGGGCCATAGATCGAGACCAGGCGCTCGCCGTCGTAGTTCGTCACCTGACCCGGCGCCGCCGGCGCCAGATCGGCGCGGCCGGTGGCCAAGTGGAGGGTGCGGGCGACGGGACGCCTTTCCGCCACGGCCTCGACCACGCCATCCAGCGCCTGCGCCCCCGGCAGCGGCTCCACCACCAGTTCTAGGGTTCCGCCGCAGGGCAGCCCGAAACTGCGCGCCTCCTCGGTCGTGACGCCATAGGTGATGGTATCCGCCCGCTCCGGAAATTTCGCGCGCAGATTCGCCACCAGGTCTTCCTCGACGCAGCCGCCGGAAACCGATCCCGCAAAACGGCCATCCGCCGCCACCGCCAGCAGGGCACCCACGGGGCGCGGCGCCGAACCCCAGGTCTGGGCCACGGTCACCAGCGCCACTGGGCTGCCCTCGGCCAGCCAGCGCCGGGCCTGTCCCAGCACTTCCAGATCCACGCTGTCCATGATCAGACCTTGAGCTCTTGGGCGCGCATCGGCAGCCGGCGGATGCGCTTGCCGGTGGCCGCGAACAGGGCGTTGGCCACGGCGGGCGCGACCGGCGGCACACCGGGCTCACCTACTCCCGTAGGCGCCGCCGCGGAGGGGACGATGTGGACCTCCACTCGCGGCATCTCGTCGATGCGCAGGATGGGATAGTCATGGAAGTTGGACTGCTCCACCCGCCCCTCCTTGAGGGTGATCTCCCCATGAAGCGCGGCGGCCAGCCCGAAACCGATGCCGCCCTCCATTTGAGCGCGGATGATGTCCGGATTGACGGCGATGCCGCAATCCACGGCGCACACCACGCGATCCACGGAAAAGCTTCCGTCGTTCCTCACGGTCACTTCCGCCACCTCGGCCACGAACGAGTGGAAGGATTCGTGCACCGCGATGCCGCGGCCCCGGCGCTCCCCCGGCTTGCCGGCGGGGAGGGGCTTGTCCCAGTTTGCCTTGGCCGCCGCCAGATCCAGCACGCCCAAGTGCCGCGGATGCTTCGCCAGCAGGCCGCGCCGGTATTCCACCGGGTCGCGACCCGCCGCGTGGGCCAGCTCGTCCAGGAAGGTTTCCGTGGAGAATGCCGTGTGGGTGGAGCCCACGGAGCGCCACCACTGGACCGGCACCGGGAGCGGCGGGGAGTGGAGGTCCACGGTCAGGTTGGGAATGGCGTAAGGAAGGTTTGCGGCGCCCTCCACCGAGGTAACGTCGACGCCCTCCTTCACCATGCCGCTCTCGAAAGGCGAGCCGGCCATGATGGACTGCCCCACCAGGCGATGGTGCCAGGCCGCGATGTTCCCCTTGTCGTCGAGCCCCGCCCGCAGGGTGTGGTGGAACAGGGGGCGGTAGTATCCCGCCTGCATGTCGTCCTCCCGGGTCCACACCAGCTTCACCGCCGCGCGCCCGCCGATGGCCTTGACGATGTGGGCGGTCTCCAGCAGGTAATCGGACTGGGGATTGGCGCGGCGGCCAAAGCTGCCGCCGGCGAACAGCATGTGCAGCTTGACCTGCTCCGGCTTCAGCCCCAGGACCCGGGCCAGGTTCGCCTGATCAACCGTCTGGAACTGCTCGCCGTTCCAGACGTCGCATCCGTCCTTGCTCAACCTGATGACGCAGTTGAGGGGCTCCATGGCGGCGTGGGCCAGGTAGGGAAACACGAACTCTGCCTCCAGTGTCCTGGGGGCGCCCGTCAGCGCTTTTTCAGCGTCTCCATCCTTGCGCGCAAAAAGACCCGGCGTCTTGGCCAGGTCCCGGAACTGGGACAGGATTGCGTCGGTGCCCAGCTTGAACGCGGCCGACTCGTCCCACTCCACCTTGAGGGCGTCGCGCCCGCGCTTGGCGCTCCAGAAGTCCTTGGCCAGGACCGCGATCCCGGTGGGAATCTCCACCACCTCCTTCACGCCTTGCACCCGCCGCGCCGCGGCCCCGTCAAACGACTTAACCTTGGCGCCAAAGCGCGGCGGATGGGCCACCACCGCGGTGAGCATCCCGGGCAGCTTCACGTCCTGGGTGAACGTCGCAGTGCCGTTCACCTTGGATTTCGAATCCTTGCGGGGAAAGCTCCTGCCGATATAGATAAAATCCTTCGGCTCCTTGAGGGCGACCTCCGTAGGCACCGGCACCCGGGCGGCCTTTCCAGCCAGGGCGCCAAAAGTAGCCTTGCGCCCACTGGTTTTGTGCAGCACCACCCCCTCGGCCACCGAGAGGGATTCGGGCTTCACCTTCCACTGCTGAGCCGCCGCCGTTACCAGCATCGCCCGGGCGGTGGCGCCCGCCTTTCGCATCTGCTCGAACGAGTTGGCGATGGCCGAGCTGCCGCCGGTGCCCTGGGTCGGCCCCCACAGCAGGTTGTTGTAGCGCTTGGCATCGGCCGGGGCGCCCTCCACCTTCACCTGGGACCAGGCTGCGTCCAGTTCCTCCGCCACCAGGGTGGCGAGTCCGGTATAAGTGCCCTGCCCCATCTCCAGGTGCTTGGCGATGACGGTAACCGTATTGTCAGCGCCAATGCGCACGAAGGCATTGGGCTCGAAAGCCTTGGCGGGCGCGGCGGCCTCGGCCAAGCGCCCGGCGCCGGGCAACACCATTTCAATGACCAAACCTCCGCCTACGGCGGCGCCGGCCCTGAGAAAACTGCGTCGTCCCGTGTTGATTACAGTTTCCATGTCAGGCCTCCTTTCCCGAGGTCCTGGCGGCCGCCTTTATCGCGTCGCGCACCCGCTGGTAAGTCGCGCAGCGGCAGAGATTGCCGCTCATCGCGGAATCGATGTCGGCGTCCGTGGGGTTTCGGTTTGTTGCAAGCAGCGCCGCCGCCGCCATAATCTGGCCCGACTGGCAGTAACCGCATTGGGCAACCTCCAGCTTCACCCAAGCCTTCTGCACCGGATGGTCGCCCTTCCTGGATAGGCCTTCGATAGTGGTGATCCGCTTGCCCGCCGCCCGGGAGACGGGCGTGACACAGGAACGCACGGCCTGACCATCGAGGTGAACGGTGCAGGCGCCGCACGCGGAAATCCCGCACCCGTACTTGGTTCCGGTGAGCCCCAGGCTGTCCCGCAGCACCCAGAGCAGGGGCGTGTCTGGATCGTCCTTGATCCTGAAACTCTTGCCGTTGACCTTGAGCGTGATCATGTCGTCTCCCATCGGTGAAAAACGTTGGACAATAAACCCGATGCACGGGGTCGAGAATGCCGCGGAATCAGCTCCGCAGCAGGCGATACAGATTCATGAGCATCCCAGCGGTGGCGCCCCAGATGAAGCGGCCTTGGTAAGGCATGGCGAAATAGTTGCGCAACATTCCCATGTACTCATAGGCATGGCTTTCGTGGTGGGCCGGGTTCAGGAAAAACACCAAAGGCACCTCGAAAACCTCGGCCACCTCGAACTGGTCCAGGACCAGGGGGAAGGGCGGCTCCACGAATCCCACCACGGGCGTGATCTCGAAGCGGGTGACCGTGCGGTAGCGGGGAAGCGTGCCGATGACCTTCACCCGCTCCCGGGGCAGGCCGATCTCCTCCTCGGTCTCGCGCAGGGCGGTAGCCACCGGGCCCGCATCCTGCGGTTCCGCACGACCCCCGGGAAAACTGATCTGCCCCCCATGGTCCGTCAGGTGGGGCGTACGCTGGGTGAACAGCACGGTAACGCTGGCGGGACGGTTGATCAGCGGCACCAGCACCGCGGCGGGCATCGCCGTTTTGGCTTCCGGATGGGCAAGAGCCGCCTCGTCCCCCCAGACCGTCAGCCCCGGGTCGAGCACCGCGGCAAGGCGCTCGGCCAATGCCTCCCGCGTGAAGGAGATTCCGCCAACGTGATCCAATGGGTCCCGGGATGCCATGCTGCTTCGACCGGGCAGGACGCGGGAATATCCCCGGTGCCCGCCGCGTTTACTCGCTGGGGCAGCGAATCCTGTGGCCGCCGGGGAACAATTGTACGCCGGAACGGTCTGTCGGAATGCGGTTCCACCCGATCCATAAACCTGAAGGAGAATTCCGATGAAACTCCGCACCTCGCTTGCCGTCCTCCTGCTTTCCCTCTCCTCCGGCATCGCTCTCGCCAGCAGCTGCCCGTTGGAGGTGAAAAAGATTGACGAAGCCATGGCCACGAACACCTCCCTCTCGGCCGAGCAAAAAGCCGAGGTCAAAAAGCTGCGCGACGAAGGCGAAACGCTGCACAAGGAGGGCAAGCACAAGGAATCCATGGAAACCTTGGGCAAGGCCAAGAAAATGCTGGGGATCTGATTTCCCGCCGGCCCTACCCAAAAGCCCCGCCACGAAGCGGGGCTTTTCGTTTTTTCGCTTCCTTGGCGATCCGTTCCCCCCTGCTAGAATCGGGCGCATCGCCCCGCCGTGCCCGCCAGCCATGAACCCGCTTCCGCGCTCCGAGCTCTACCCGGAAATCGAACCCTATCGACGCGGCATGCTGCCCGTCGATGCGGTACACACCATTTACTGGGAGGAATCGGGCAATCCCCAGGGCACGCCCGTGGTATTCCTCCACGGAGGTCCGGGGGCCGGATCCGCGGCCAATCACCGGCGCTTTTTCGATCCCGCCTTCTACCGCATCGTGATCTTCGACCAGCGCGGCGCGGGCCGCTCCACCCCTCTCGGAGAATTGCGCGACAATACGACGCCCCATCTCATTGCGGACATCGAGCGCCTGCGGACCCACTTGCGCATCGACCATTGGCTGGTGTTCGGAGGCTCCTGGGGCAGCACCCTGGCCCTGGCCTACGGCGAGGCCCACCCGGCGCGCTGCGCCGGATTCGTGCTGCGCGGCATTTTCCTGTGCCGAAAAAGCGAGATCGACTGGTTTCTCTACGGCCTGCGCAATTTTTTCCCCGAGGCCTGGGAGGAGTTCGTGGCGCCCCTCGCCGAGGCGGAGCGCGGAGACATCCTGGAAGCGTATTTCCGTCGCCTCCGGGACCCGGACCCGGCGATCCACATGCCAGCGGCCAGGGCCTGGAGCACCTACGAGGGCCGCTGCTCGACCCTCCTGCCCAGCGCCGACACGGTGGCGTATTTCGCAGGGGACCGGGTGGCCCTCGGCCTCGCGCGCATGGAAGCCCACTATTTCCGCAACGGGATCTTTCTGCCCGAGAACGCGCTGCTCTCGAACGTGGACCGGATACGCGCCTTGCCCTGCGTCATCGTGCAGGGACGTTACGATGCGGTTTGCCCCATCGTTTCCGCCGACGACCTGCACAGGGCCTGGCCCGAGGCGGAGTACATCGTGGTGCCCGACGCCGGCCATTCGGCATGGGAATCCGGGATCCGGGCCGAACTGGTGAAAGCCTGCGAGGGCTTCAAGCAGCGCCTTTCGCCCCGCTGAATCAGCGCTCCGGTTTCACCGGATCGCCCACCCGGATCATGCCGCCCTCCAGCACCCGGGCCGTGATGCCGCCGTGGCCGCGCATTGCCTGGTAGCCGCCGCGGCCCAGGTTTTCCTCCATGCGCGAACAGGGATGGCAGTCGCCGGTGCCTTCGAGCAACGCGCCGCCAATCCGAAAGCGGCGATTCTTGAGGGCCTGGAGATTGATGCCTGAGACCAGCAGATTGCGGCGTAACTGCTCCGGGGTTACCGATGGAACGCCGGCGAGGGCGGCAACCGCAGGCAGGTGCTCGGCCTGCACCAGGGTTACCTGGCGCCTGTCCGAACCGAGGTCGAATGCGCGGTCACCTTCCAGCCCGCGCCCCGCTTCCGCCCGGGCCTCGCCCACGGGAACGAGCGACGCCCGCCGACGGGGCCTGACGCCGATCCACTCAAGCCGGCCGGGCCCGGCAAAAGGCGCCCCCAGGGGCCCGAAGAAAGCGTCCTGTTCGTCGGGGTCGGTCACCACGGCATGGGCTGGCGGTCCCGGAAAAAGCCACCGGTGGGGCCGTCGTCCGGGAGCGTTGCCAGCCACAGCGCAGTGTCGGCGCCCTGCTCTACCGGGCGCGGCGCGTCGGGGCCGCCCATGTCGGTCCGCACCCAGCCGGGGCACATGGAATTCACCAGAATGTTGGTGCCCTTCAACTCCGCGGCGAGAGTGCGGGTGAGAGCGTTGAAGGCCGTCTTCGATACCCGATAGGCCGGCGTGCCCTGCCCCATGTCCGAAAGCTGGCCGAGACCGCTGGAGAGGTTCACGATGCGGCCGCCGCCGCGGCGCTTCATGATCGGCACCAGGGTCTGGCACAACACCAGGGGGCCGTAGAAATTCACTTCCAGCGTCCGCCGGTAAGTCTCCACTTCGGAATCCAGCACCCGGGTGCCCTTGGGATCGGCCATGATCCCTGCGTTGTTCACCAGGATGTCCACCCCGCCGAAATTCTTCTCCACCTGCCCGGCGAAGGCGCGGATTCCGTCGTGGTCGGTGACATCGAGACGCATCACGTTGAGGTCCAATCCCTCCTTGCGCAGGCGCTGGGCCGCAAGCTGCCCCTTCGCCTCGTCGCGGCTCGCCAGGATGACCGCGATGCCGAGCCGCGCCAGCTGGCGGCAGATCTCGAGACCGATTCCCCGGTTGCCACCGGTGACGACCGCAACTTTCCCGTTCATGGGCGCCACCTCAGATCAGGGAACCCTGACGCTCGGAGTGGGCATCCACCACGGCCAGCGCCGTCATGTTAACGATGCGCCGCACGGTGGCCGTCGGCGTCAGGATGTGGACGGGCTTGGCCGCGCCCATCAGGATCGGCCCCACCGTGATGCCGTCGCCGCAGGCCGCCTTGAGCAGATTAAAGGAGATATTGGCGGCATCCACGTTGGGCATGATCAGCAGGTTG
>DKBC01000361.1 GCA_002451065.1 Betaproteobacteria bacterium UBA6910 | reverse complement strand
TTGCCCTGGCCGAAGTGCAGCATGCCGCCGGCGGCAAACCGGTCGTGCAGGCGCTTGAGCAGGCTTCCCGCCAGCTTGCGCTTTTTCGGGCTCAGGGCGGTGAAG
Organism: Betaproteobacteria bacterium UBA6910; assembly: GCA_002451065.1. Lineage (GTDB taxonomy): Bacteria > Pseudomonadota > Gammaproteobacteria > Burkholderiales > UBA6910 > UBA6910. The sequence goes on along the minus strand of DKBC01000361.1, from coordinate 17,632 downwards.
TTCCACTCCGGACCGTCCATGTCGTCAATGGAGACGAAGGTCGGCTCGCCTCCCATGGTGAGGCGCACGTCGCCTGCCGCCAGCTCCTGCTCCACCTGCTCGCCCAGGGCTTCGATGTCGCGCCACTGGGCATCGCTATAGGGCCGGGTCACCCGCGGGTCCTCGTGGATGCGGGTAACAGACATGCGGAAGTCGAGGCTGGCTTCGCAGATGTCGGTGAAGCCGATCACGGGCGCCGCCGAGCTGGGAAGCGCGGTACACGCCAGGGGAATATGCCCTTCGCCCGCCATCATTCCCGACGTCGGGTCGAGTCCGATCCAGCCGGCGCCCGGGATGTAGGCCTCGCACCAGGCATGGAGGTCGGTGAAATCCTTCTCGGTGCCGGCCGGACCGTCCAGGGGCTTGACGTCGGCCACCAGCTGGATCAGGTAGCCGGATGCGAAGCGCGCCGCGATGCCGAAGTGGCGCAGTATCTGCACCAGGAGCCAGGCGCTGTCGCGGCAGGAGCCCGCCCGCTTCTCCAGGGTTTCGTCGCAACCCTGGATCCCCGGTTCCAGGCGGATCAGATAGCGAATGTCCTGCTGCAGCGCCTGGTTCACCGCCACCAGGAAGTCCACCGTGCTCATCCCCGGCCGGATTGCCTCCCGGCGGATGCGCTCCATCCAGGCGGCGCGCAGGGGCCCGGCCGGCTCCTGCTCCAGGAAGGGGATCAGCTCCCGCGCCAGTTGCTCCGAGTACGCGAAGGGAAACGTATCGGCTGACTTCTCGACGAAGAAGTCGAAGGGATTGATGACGGTCATGTCCGCCACCAGGTCCACCTCGACCTTCATTTCCATGGCCTTGTCGGGGAACAGGATCCGGGCCAGCCAGTTGCCGTAAGGATCCTGCTGCCAATTGATGAAATGCTTGGCCGGCGTGACCCGCAGCGAGTAGCTCAAGATCGGGGTGCGGCAATGGGCTGCGGGGCGCAGCCGGATTTCGTGGGGCGTGAGCCCCACCGGGCGGTCAAAGCGGTAATGGGTGACGTGGCTGAGCGCGACGCGAATGGACATTCCGAAGGTCGCTAATCTTGCCAATGAGGCGGCGGCAGCTCCGCGAATACCTTCTTCAAGCCCTCTCCCCACTGGCTGTGAATCATGTCGAAATAGGAGTCGTGCTCCTTGATGCGGCGCTGGATGCCCACGCGCAAACTGTCGTTCTCGTAGATCAAGAGATCAATGGGCAGGCCGACGGAAATGTTGGAGCGCATGGTGGAATCAAACGAGATCAGCACGCATTTGGCGGCCTCGGTGAGGGGCGTGTGGGCGTTGATCACCCGGTCAATGATGGGCTTTCCGTACTTGATTTCCCCGACTTGGAAATAGGGCGTATCCGTGGTCGCCTCGATGAAATTGCCCTCGGTATAGATGGTGAACAGGCGCTGCTGCTCGCCGGCGATCTGGCCGCCGAGGATGAAGTTGGCGCTGGCTTCGATGTTGCGCTGGAGCAGGTAGGGGCCGTCCCGCTGCTGCACTTCGCGCAGCGCGTTCCCCACCAGCGTCGCGGCGCCGAACATGGACGGCGTGTTCATGATGTGCTCATGCCCGCCCTCCAGGTGCGCCTGATGGCGCAGCGCATTGACCACCGCCTGGGTCATCGCCAGGTTGCCCGAAGAGAGCAACACGATCACCCGTTCCCGGTGGCGCTCGAACACCGTCATCTTGCTGAAGGTGGCGACCTGGTCCACCCCGGCGTTGGTGCGCGAATCCGAGGCGAGCACCATCCCAGAGTCCAGCATGATTCCCACGCAATAGGTCACCGGTTTCGCCCTCGGCCCGAAAGCGGCGAACTATATGCCCAGCACGGCCACTGCCGCAAGCCGGCCGTCACGCATACTGGACGCTGAAGTATTGGCGGGTGATCTCGTCGCCCAACCGTGCCACCTTGGACAGGAAGGTGCTGAGATACTCGTGCATGCCCTGGGCGAAGATATCCTCCACCCGGCCATAATGCAGGCCCGCGTGGAGTTCCCCGGCCAGGCGCTGGGGCTCCCCCGGATTGCCGATGGCGGTGAGGATGTCCTGGACCTCGTTCATGCAGGCGTGCAGCGAGCGCGGCATGTCCTCCCGCAGGATCAGCAGCTCGGCGACGCGCTGGGGCTTGATCTGCTCCCGGAACGCCTTGCGGTAAGCCTGGAACGCGCTCACCGAGCGCAGCAGCGCGCCCCACTGGTAATAGTCGGCGGCACCGCCGACGTCGGCCACGTTGGGCAGCAGGATGTGATACTTCACGTCCAGGATCCGGGCCGTGTTGTCGGCGCGTTCGATGAAAGTGCCGAGGCGGATGAACTGGAACGCCTCGTCCCGCAGCATGGTGCCGACCGTGACGCCCCGGAACAGATGGGAGCGGGACTTGACCCATTCGAAGAAATCCCGGGGACCCATATGCTTGATCCGCTCAAGGCGCATGTCACGGATCTCCAGCCAGGTGGCGTTGAGATCCTCCCACATTTCCGCGGTGATGGCGCCACGCACCGAGCGGCCGCTCTCCCGGGCCGCCTCGATGCAGGAGTAAATGCTCGAAGGATTGTCCGGGTCGAGACCGAGGAACTGGATGACGTTATCCTCGGTGCGCACCGGATATTTGCTGAAGAAGGTCGTGTACTGGCCGGTGATGAGGAGCGGCGCGTCCCATTCCTGGGCCGGCTCCAGCAATCCGGTGGGCAGCATGGCCATGCGATGGGCGATGTCCAGCATGCGCGCCGTGTTCTCCGCGCGCTCCATGTTGCGGGCCATCCAGTAGAGGCTATCGGCGATTCGGGAAAGCATTGTCGGGTGCCCGAATCAGTTGTCCAGGACCCAGGTGTCCTTGGTGCCGCCTCCCTGGGAGGAATTCACCACCAGGGAGCCCTCACGCAGCGCCACGCGGGTAAGACCGCCCGGCACCAGCCTCACCTCCCGCCCCGAGAGCACGAAGGGGCGCAGGTCCACATGGCGCGGCGCGACGCCCTGCTCCACGAAGGTGGGGCAGCTGGAGAGGGAGAGCGTGGGCTGGGCGATGAAGTTGTGGGGCATGGCCAGGATTTTGGCCTTGTATTCCTCCCGCTGCGTGCGGGTTGCGCACGGCCCCACCAGCATCCCGTAGCCCCCGGACCCGTGCACTTCCTTCACCACCAGTTCCTCCAGGTGGGCCAGCACGTAGGCGCACTCGTCGGGCTTGCGCAGCTGGTAGGTGGGCACGTTGGACAGGATCGGCTCTTCGCCCAGATAGAAGCGGATCATATCCGGCACATAAATGTAGGTGGCCTTGTCGTCCGCCACTCCGGTGCCCACCGCATTGCAGAGCGTAACCCGGCCCGCCCGGTAGGCCGAGAACAGCCCGGGGACGCCGAGCATGGAATCCGGCCGGAATGCCTGGGGATCGAGGAAGTCGTCATCCACCCGCCGGTACACCACGTCCACGCGCCGCGGACCCTGGGTGGTACGCATGTAGACCGCGTCGTTGGAGACAAACAGATCCGGTCCCTCCACCAGTTCCACCCCCATCTGCATCGCGAGAAACGCGTGCTCGAAATAGGCGCTGTTGTACCGGCCCGGCGTGAGCACCACCACGGTGGGATCGTCCACACCGGCCGGCGCCACCTCGCGCAGGGTCTCGAGCAGCACATCGGGATAGTGATCCACTGGCGCCACCCGGTGCTGGGCGAACAGCTCGGGAAAGAGGCGCATCATAACGATCCGGTCTTCGATCATGTATGAGACACCCGAGGGCACCCGCAGGTTGTCCTCGAGCACGTAGAACTCCCCTTCCCCCGCGCGCACGATATCCACCCCCGCGATATGGCAGTACACGTCCCGCGGCACGTTCAGGCCCAGCATCTCCTGCTTGAACTGGGGGTTGTCCACCACCTGCCCGGGGGGAAAGATACCGGCTCGAACGATGGCCTGTTCATGGTAGATGTCCTTGATGAAGGCGTTGAGAGCCTTGACCCGCTGGGTGAGGCCGGAGGAGAGTGTCTTCCATTCGTGGGCGGGAATGATGCGCGGGACGATGTCGAAGGGAATCAGGCGCTCGCCGCCGCTGTCTTCGCCGTAGACCGCGAAGGTGATGCCGACCCGGTGGAACAGAGTGTCCGCCTGCTGCTGCTTGGCCCGCACCTGATCCGGCGTGGTCTGGGACAGCCAATGGGCATATTGCCGGTAATGGTCGCGGACGTCGCCGTCTGAACGCATCATCTCATTGAAAATCGGTTTGCTCGACACGACGCTCCCTTCGCCTTGCATTTCCGCCTTCATGCGGCCGGCACCAGGCTTTTCACCGCCACGATGGCCTTGGCCTGATTCATATCTTCAGCGTAGCCGCTGGCATAGAGGCAGCACGCCACCTGGTTCACGATCGGCATCGGCAGCGGCACTTCTCCCGCCAGCGCCCGCCGTGTCCAGCTGGCGGTGGACGCGGCGTCCGCGGCACTTGGCAGCCCGGGCATGATCTTAATCGGTCCTGCTTCCGGCTCAAACAGGACTTCCCGCTCGCCCTCCGAGAAGAGCTCGATCTGGGGGCGCCGCCGCGGATTGGCGAACGCCTCGTCCTCCGTGCCCTCCAGGAGCAATGCACGCTCGCCGGTGGTCCTGAAGAATGCGCGCAGGAGGTCCATGTCTGCCGCCTGGGACACGCTCACCAGGCGGCAGCTCTCGCCGCCAAAGGGATCCACGAGCTTGGCCAGGGTGAACGCGAAGTTGCCGATCCCGAGCCGTGCCCGCAGCGCCAGCAGGCCGCCAAGTCCCGGAGCCAGCAGGGGCGTCGGGACGAAGGCAAAGCCATCGCCGTCGAGCGCGCTCTGAACCTGGGACAATGTGGCGCAGGGAAGAATCCCGAGCTCGCGAAATACATGCACGCAGGCCACGCGACCGCCACCGTGGAGCGTGCCGTGCACCAGCGCCGGGATGCCGAACCGTTTGAGCACGAGCGCCAGCAGCGGCAGCAGGTTTGGCTCCAGCAGGGCGCCGTGCTGGCTGGAAAGCACCACCGGACACGCACCGCCACCGGGTCCCCGCAGGCGATGAACCCGAGGCGTAAGCGCGCGGTAGAACCCGAGCCACTCCTCGAGGGCGAGGCCCTTGCCGCGCAGGGCCAGGAGCAACGCCCCCATTTCCAGTTCGGGCACGCCCCCGTCAAACATCTCGCTTCCCAGGCGATACGCATCCTCTTCGCTCAGCGCCATTGCACCGCCTCGAGCGCCGAGCAGGCGCTGCAGCCAGTCCGCGTAAGCCACCAAACTCTCCTTGTCGTCGGTCAGCTGCCCCTTGGATTCCCGGTAGAGTCGTGAGCAATCCACATGCCAAGCCGCTTTTCTCTGTATGGTCATGGCGTTAGCGTGGCAGAGGGAAGGCCGGGGCAATCGCCGCGCTGCTTGTTGGTGCATGAAATCCACGTCATGCCTCGCGGTGGTGCAAAGGCCGACGCCGGAGACGGCACCAACCAAGGCGCATACCCGGGATTTTCCGGAACAAAAACACTGGTTTTATTTCAGAGAGTTAACTGGTGAACGGGCGTTCAGGCACCGCCGCTTGGTCCGGGAATCGCCTGGGACCAAAAAAATGTGGCCCTGCACCACCGCGCCAAGCGTCAATTTCGGCGCTAGCGGGCCAGTTCCTCCAGCACGGCACACCACGCATTGGCCAGATTCGGCCGATGATAGCCGCCCCCGCCGAACACCATCAGGCGCCCCCCGCATAGCTCGTCCGCCAGCGCCCGCAGCCGCCGGGCAGCATGGGCATGCGCCTGGGGCGTGAAACGCAGGTGGGCGAGAGGATCGCCCTGGATGCTGTCGGCGCCGCACTGGAGCAGGAAGAACTCGGGTCGGGCGGCGCGAAGGAATTCCTCCGTAACCTCCCACGCGGCGAAGAACTCGGGGTCACCAGCGCCGGGCGGCATCGGAATGTTGAGCTTGGTGCCGGCGGCATCACCCGCGCCGGTCTCGTGGATGTCCCCGGTGCCGGGATAGAGGTAGTTCCCGTCCTCGTGGATGTCCACGAAGAACAGTTCCGGATCATCCTCGAAGGAATAGAACACTCCGTCGCCATGGTGCACGTCGATGTCCACGTAGGCCACGCGCCTCAATCCGAATTCGGCGCGCAGGCTCTCGATCACGACGCCGATGTCGTTGAACACGCAGAACCCCGCGGCAGTGCCGCGGCGCGCGTGGTGAAGTCCGCCGATGGGCTGGAACACCCGCGCACATGCTCCGCCCATGATGCTGCGTACCGCGTCCAGGGCCGAACCCGCCACGTGCCCGGCGGCCTCAAAGACGCCCTGGAAGGCCGGCGTGTCGCCGTAATCCAGGTAACCGGCGCCCTGCTCAGAGAGCGCCCGCACCTTGAACACATACTCCTCGGTATGGAAGCGGTGAAGGTCCGCGTCGCTGGCCATGACCGGCGCACGGACCTGGACCTTGGCATCCAGCCCGCGGGCCAGGGCTTCCTTGAGGAACGCCCCCTGCCGGTCGGTGCCGAAGGGATGGCCTTCGGGGAAGCCGTAGCGGGCGAGGGCGTCGCCGACGTAAAGAAATACGGGGACCTTGGCTGCCATGGGAATTGAAACCGGTGCGATGGCCCGCCGCAATGGCGGGCTCCTCCTCGAACCTAGAATAGCTCGATTTGAGCGCCTGCGCCCGGTGGACTGAACCGGCTGCAATCCAGCGCCCGGCGCCGCTCGCGGTTGAGCCCGAGCCGATCGCAGGCCACCCGGAAGCGCTTCGCGATCAATTCCGCCAGCACCCCCTCGCCGGTCATCCGGGTTCCGAAATTGGGATCGTTCTCCGCGCCGCCCCGCATCTCTCTTATCCGGCTCAGGACGTGGGCGGCCTTCAGGGGATAGTGGTGCTGCAGCCAGGCCCTGAACAGGTCCTTCACTTCGAAGGGCAGTCTCAGGATCAGGTAGCCGGCTTCTCTCGCGCCGGCGGCCGCCGCGGCCTCCAGCACCGCTTCGATCTGGTCGTCGGTGAGAAAAGGGATCACCGGCGCCGTCATGACCCCCGTCGGCACGCCCTCGCCGGTCAGGCGCCGGATCGCCTCCATGCGCCGGCGGGGCGCCGAAGCCCGCGGCTCCAGGCTGCGGGCCATTTCCCGATCCAGCGTGGTAATGGAAAGGTAAACCCGCGCCAGCCCCTTGCGCGCCATGGGCGCCAGCAGATCCAGGTCGCGCTCCACCAGCGCGGACTTGGTGGTGATGGTGAGCGGATGCTCACACTCGGCCAGCACTTCCAGCAACGACCTCATGATGCCCCGCTCCCGCTCCAGCGGCTGATACGGATCGGTATTGGTGCCGAAAGCGATGGGGTCGCAGCGATACCCGGGTTTCGCCAGTTCCCGGCGCAGCACCGCCGCCGCGTTGACCTTGGCGAACAGCCGGGTCTCGAAATCGAGGCCTGGCGAGAGATTCAGGAAGCCGTGGCTGGGGCGCGCGTAGCAGTAAATGCAGCCATGCTCGCAGCCGCGGTATGGATTGATGGACTGCGTGAAAGGAATGTCCGGGGAGTCGTTGTGCGAGATGATGGAGCGCACGGTTTCATCGCTGACCAGGGTGGCGACCCGACGCGGTTCCTCCGGGAGATCGCCCCAGCCATCGTCAAAGGCCTCCCGCTCGATGTTTTCGAAACGGCCCTCGGGATTGAAGGTGGCCCCGCGGCCCCGGGGCGGCTGGAGGATGTCGTGCGCCATGGAAGCGTTCAGGTAAAGACCGAGTGTAGCGCAGCGGGTTCCGCTCGGAGCCAATATCCTCATGTGCGGCGGCACACGGCAAAAGTCTCCGCCATCCCAACATTTCTCAACGAACCCGCCGGCAGGCCATTAAGCAGCAGCACCTGCAGCATAAGCATGACGCCGTGCTGCTCCGCGGAATAGGCTGGTCTTATCAAAAAATCGAAAACTTTGAGTTCCATTCGCGCGCCGGTCGGGGTTAGTGTCTCGCCCTGACGTCCGTGGGGAAAAGGGACAGGAAGAACCGCCACGGATCTATTCACAGACCGACAGGAGGAGATGCAAATGTTGAGGAACTATCAGGCGCTGCCCGCTTCGAGGCTCCATGCCACGATCGAAATCGTGGACCCGGCGCTGAGCCAGGTAACGGCCGTCGGCATGGACGATCCGGCCACGGAAGTGATGACCGACTTCCAGCGCGTGCGCCCGATCACCATCTCCTACCACGCAACCATGGAATGCGCACAGCGGTTGATGGCCGATCATAGCGTGCACCTGCTATTCGCCACCAACGAGCGCGGATGTCTGGCGGGGATCATCACCTCCACCGACATCGACGGAGAGAAGCCGGTGCGCCTGGTGCACGAGCGGGGCATCCGCCGCAGCGAGATCCTGGTATCCGACATCATGACGCCCGTCGGGCGCATCGAAGTGCTGGACATGGACGACGTTCGCTGCGCGCGCGTTGGACACGTGGTCGCCACGCTCAAGGCGGTGGGCCGACAGCACGCCATGATCGTGGACTATCGCAATGGCGCCATGAAGGTGCGGGGCCTGTTTTCCGCATCCCAGCTCACTCGCCGGCTGGGCACGCCGGTGGAGACCCCGCAAGTGGCCCGCAACTTCGCCGAGGTCGAGGAGATGCTGGCGCACTGACGCGGGCAGCGGGCCCCGGGGAGTCATCCAGACGGCGGCCTCGCGCGTTAGGGTGCTACGCGCCCTCGCGGCGCACCCCACCCAGGAGGCGCCATGAATACCCAAGCACCCACTACAAACGCCCTGTGCGCGGCCCTCGCAGCCGCAATGCTGACCAGCGCCTGCGCCACCAATGGCGCGTATTCGGGATCGCCCTTCCCCGCATCATCGTCCGGCGAGCAGCAATGCAACCCGGCGCTGGCGGCGGCCCTGGGCGGCGCCCTCGGCGCCCTGATCTACGACGACAATCGCACCAAGGGGGCGCTCATCGGCGCCGGACTGGGGGCCCTCGCCTGCGCCATTATCAACGCCTCCTCCAAGCCGACTCAGCCCCCGGAGGTGGTGGAGGCCGATTACCGGGCCGCGCACCAGGGCTCGCTTCCCGAGCGGGCGACGGTCACCGGATTCAGCACCGTCTACGGACCCGACGCCGGCTATGCCGCCGGCAGCGAGGTGCGAATCGTCTCCGACATCACGGTGGTGGGCGGCAGCCAGGAATCCATTCAGGAACTGAAGGAAGTGGTCGAGATCCTCAACCCGGCGGATCGCCGCGAAGTAATGCTGCGGGCGGAAAAGCTCTCCGCTGTCGCCCGGGCGGGAGGTGGCGTCCAGAACACCTTCCAGATCCGCTTGCCGGGCAACATGAAGCCGGGGACCTACCCGGTGCGCAACTCGCTCTACGTCAACGGCAGGCTGCTGGAGGAAAACCTCGGGGCACTGCGCATCACCCCGTCCCGCGCCGCCTGAAACAGCCACCGCGCTATTTTTGGTGGCACTCCCGGCAGAGGGCGCTGTCCCGCTGGTCCACCCTCAAATAGGGCCCCGTCCCCGGCGCCGACCCCGCCGACCCGTGCTCGCGATGACAGGTCGCGCACTCCACCGTGCGCTCCGCCCCGAACAGCTGCACCTCGCCCGGATCCGGCGTGCCATTGCCGTCCCTGTCGAACCAGGCCACCTCCGCGTTCTGCCGCTGGGGCTGGTGGAACTGGGAATCCCGCGGCCCGGGATAGGCAATGGCCCGGGGGTGATGGCGCTCGGTCTCGGTGTAGTAGCGGGAAAATTCCGCCAGCGGCGCCACCGCAGCCGCGCCTTCGTGGCATGTCCGGCAATCCACGTTCCCCGCCCGGGCAGCACCGGTGGCGACCCCGGCGAGCAAAATCAGAAGTGCCGCCAGCTTCATCACCAGTAGGCGAGGAGCCGCCCCTTATCGACCTTGTGCTTGAACTCGTTGAGGGGACGGTCCCCCTTGGCAATGCACTTTCCACTGGCAATGTCGAAGGCCCACTTGTGCTTGGGGCAGGTGAGCTTGTTGCCCTTCAGCGCGAGGTGGGGAATGTCGGTGACCTGATGGGGACAGCGGCTGTCATAGACCTTCAGCGCCTTGGCCGCCTTGTGCACGAACAGGTGGCGCCCCTCGCACTCTAGGTAGGCGGTCTCGCCCTCCTGCAGTTCCTTGACCGCCACCACGTCGTGCCACTGCGCCTCGGCGCCCAGCATGGCCGGCCGGAACTCGGGAATGTCCATCTTGAGGATGATGTCGGTGGCCCAAACGATCTTGGCGAGTCCCAGTGCCGGGAACGCCATCAGCAGCGCGTCCAGCACTTCGTCCGGCGTCGCCCCTTCCCTGAGCGCCCGCGTCAGGTACTGCTTGAGGCCGTTCTCGGTCTGGGCATGAACCTTGGTGATCACGGAGATCAGATTGCGGGTCTTCGGGTCCAGATGCTGGCCGGCCAGCTTGAGGAACTTGAAGTAGCCGGTCATGGCCTCGGGGCGCACCTTCACCAGGTAGCTCAGGGCGTCGCTCATGCCTGTTATCCTCCTCTCGGTATCTGGAGCCGACAGTTTAAGCGGAAGCGCAGGCGCCGTCACCGCGCCGGCTCAGGGGGATGTCCGGTCTTCCCCGGGCGGCTCTTTCTCCCCGGTGCCGCGGATCAGCATGTCCTCCTCCCGATGCTGTTCCACGGTGTACTCCCCCTCGATGACGTCGCCACCCGGTGGGCGCGGCGGCCAGCCGCCGGGTTGCCGGCGCAGCTGCCGCGTCTTCCACCACAGGTGTCCGAAGATGGCCAGCACCAGCACCGCGCCCACGAAAAACAGCACCGAGAAGAAAATCGCCCCGGCGATCAACGCAACCACGCCGAGTACCGGCGCCAGGAAGCGCGGCAGCATGTTCATGCCTCCCGCGCCGCCCCGAGGCGGCCCACACGAGCCTCGTCCAGGACGAACCAGACCCAGGCGAGAAGCTGCAGTGCCAGGAAAAGCCCAAATGCCACGCGATACCCCTCTGGATGATAGTGGCCGGCCGCCACCGGCCAAAGGTTGATGATGGCGCCGATGGCCCATTGAGAAGCAAACGCGCACACGAACACCAGCAGGTTATGGGCGGTGTTGGCCCGCCCCGCCAGATGCGCCGGAAAATGCTGCGACAGCACGGAATAGGCGAGCGTTCCCGAGGCGATGAACAATCCGTAGCAGAACCAGGCTGCGGCCGACCAAGGCCCCGGGCCAACAATGATCGCGACTTGAGCCATCATCGCGACCGCGAGGCCCACCTTGAAAACCTGGGCCGGCGCCACTCCCCGCCCAGCGAGCCAGGACGCCGCGTTGCCGAAAAGCAGGGCGCCGATCATGGTGGAGAACGCCAGGAACAGCAGGCGCTCGGCCACGCCGCCCCGGTCCAGGGCCGCGACGTCCCGCATCCAGGGCCCGGCCCACAGGCCCTGAATCGACATGAAGGTGGACTGGGTGATCATCGCCACGCTGGACACCTGCCAGAAACGCCTGCTTCGATAAATCCCGGCCAGGCCCCGCAACTGTTCGGCCACCGACTCGCGCCGGGAGGCCGCCTCCCCCTCCGGCACCACCAGAAAAACCATGGCCGAGGCCAGCAGCACCAGGGCCGAAAGACTCAGGAACACGCCGCGCCAGGAGGTGAGCGCCAGGGCCGCCTCCACCGGGGCGGTGGCGGAGAGCGCGCCCAGGCCGCCAGAGAACATGATGGCCCCGGTGAGGGCCGGGAGCCGTTTGAGCGGGAACCAGAGGACGAAGGCCTTGATGCTGGACATCAGGCAGGCCGACACGCCGAGGCCGATGAGGGCCCGGCCCAGTACCAGTCCAAGGAACCCGCCACTGAGGGCAAACAGCGCGGCGCCGGCCGCGGCAATCAGCAGCAGGGACGCGTTCACCCGGCGGGGACCATAGCGGTCCAGCAACAGGCCGAGCGGGATCTGGAACAGGGCGAAAGTCGCGAAATAGGCGCTGGTGAGCAAGCCGAGTTCCCAGGGTCGCAGAGCGAATTCCGCCACCAGGTCGGGCGCGATCACCGCATTGACGGTGCGGAACAGGTAGGAGACGAAATATCCCCCGGCAAACGGCAGCAACACTGCCAGCAGGGGATGCGCAGGGGGCGTGAGGTGGGGGGAAAGACCAGCCATTGGACGCGGCTATTCTAGCCCCCGGGGACTGCGGCGACCCCATGTTTTGCGCAAGTGCGGGAAAAGACTTCGTGGGCTATATTTAAATCCCGGGGACTCCCAAGTGGAGGTTGTTATGGCAATTTCGATGACGATTCAGAAGTATCTGAAAGACATGCACATTCCATTTGAGGTGCTCCCCCATATGCGGAGCGCATCGAGTGTGCAGACGGCGCTGGCGGCCGAAGTGCCGCCGCACCACGTCGCGAAGGCGGTGGTCCTGGAGGACGAGCTGGGGTACTTGATGGTGGTGCTGCCCGCGGACCGGCACGTGCAGCTGAGCGTGCTTCGCGAGCGGCTCGGCCGGAAGGTGAACCTCGCCAGCGAGAAAGAAATCATGCAGGTGTTCGGCGACTGCGCCCTTGGCGCCATTCCGGCGCTGGGCCAGGCCTATGGGCTGGAAACCATCATCGACGATGAGATCATGGAACAGCCCGAGGTCTACATCGAGGGCGGCAGCCATGAAGAGCTGATCCAACTCAGCCGCTACCACTTCATGCAGCTGTTCCAGAACGCACCCCACATGCATTTCGCGAGTGTGCACTGAGCGGCTCTCTTCGACGAGAGCGTCCGGCCGCAGGAGCTTTTCGCTGCGGCTTTTCTTTGCCCTTCAGGCGGCGATCACGAACAGCCCCGCCACGCAGGCGAAGCCGGCGGTCCAGAAGATGGAGCGCAGAGTCGGCTTGTCGAGAACGTAGAAGAGGGAATAGAAAACGCGGGCCGCGATGAATGACAGCGCAAGCGTGTCGATGCGGCCCTGGGGCGCCTGGGCCAAGTGGGCGATGATGACCGCCGCCGCGAACGGAGGGAACGCCTCGAAGGCGTTCTGGTGGGCCCAGTGAGCCCGCGCCCGCCAACCTTCGAGCCCCGCGAGCCAGGTCCGGGGCGCCGCATTGTCGAAGTCGCGCCGTGATTTGGCGAAAGCCACGTTGAAATAAGGCAACAGCGCGGCCGCCAGCACACACCAGTAAGCGGTGGTCATGATCCTGGTTCCCCCGGGTCACTCGCCATGGATCAGGCGTTCCAGGCGCCGGCGGTCCCGCTTGGTCGGGCGGCCCTTGATGGCCGGCGGAAGCGGCGCCAGGAGCTTGCGCGCCGCCGCCTGCTCCTGGCGCCGAACGCGGCTCTCAGCAGATTCCTCGTACAGCCGCCGCGCCTGTTCCGCCGGGCCGCGCCGCTCGCTTAGCGCCGTTACCGTGATCGCCCATTCGAACTCGGCGATCTGAATCGCCAGCCGGTCGCCGACCTTGAGTTCCTTGGCGGGCTTGATGCGCTCGCCGTGGAGCCGGACCTTGCCGCCCTCCACCGCGCGCTGGGCAAGACCGCGGGTCTTGAAGAACCGGGCCGCCCAAAGCCATTTGTCCAGACGCACGCCCTTTGCGGTGTCCGCCATGAGCGTCAGACGTAGCGGTGATTGGCGGCCACCAGTTTCGCTTCCGGCACCCGCGCGTGGATCGCCGCCGCCACCTGGAGCGCCACGTCCCGGCCGGGCCGCACCGTCACCCACAGAACGTTGAGCTTCAGGTTGAGGTCCGCGAACACCACCAGGTGACCGAACCGGGTCAGCGTCAATTCCAGTTCCCGCACCACCGACTCGAGGACTGCATGAGGCCGGGCACGCAGACCAGGAATCAGCATCATGAAATCATTGTAGGGCCGACCGTCCCCGTCCCGGGCCGGAACCCGGCGATGCAGAGGCTCGCCAGGTGTCCATCCGCCGGACAGGATGATTTGGGGTGCGCCCACGCTCTCTGCCATCAGATCTCCCTCGCCTATCGCGCCAGCGAGCGCCCATCTTACTGCTTGCGCTCCGGCGGGACGAACTGGAACGGTGCGGCCAGCGCCTTGACCATCCTGGCGTCGCGCCCGTAGAGATCGCGGCGGAACTGCATGGTGCCGTCCTCGCTCGCCTGCGCGGTCCAGTAGAGCAGCATCACGGGAATCTTGCGCTTGAAGGAGACGGTGCGGGTTTCCTCGCTCTGCACCGCGGCTTTCACCGCGGCGGCGTTCCATTGCTCGGAATCGTCCAGCAGAATCTCCGCCAGCGCCAGGGGCTGCTCGACCCGGATGCAGCCGGAGCTGAAGGCACGCTCCGCTCTCTCAAACAGCCGCTTGGAGGGCGTATCGTGGAGATACACGAAGTGGGAATTTGGGAACATGAACTTGACACGGCCCAGGGCATTCTTGTCCCCGGGATCCTGCACGATCTGGTAGGGAAAAGCCTCTCCCGGATAGCGGCTCCAGTCGATGTCCGCCGAATTCACCGGCCGCCCCTTGTTGTCCACCACCTGCATGTTCTGCTGCCCAAGGTAAGCCGGGTTCTTCCGCACCTTCGGCAACACGTCCTTGCGCAGGATGGTCGGCGGCACGGTCCAGGTGGGATTGAACACCAGGTACTGCATCTGCGCCCGGAAGACCGGCGTTTCGCGATATGGTTTTCCCACAACCACGCGCGATGACCAGGCCAGCTTGCCGTTCAGGAACAGGGCGGCGCGAAATCCCGCGATATCGACGATCAGGTAATCGCCCCCGATGTCCTGGGCCACGGCGCGCGCCCGGTCCAGATTGACCCGTATCTGGTCGACGCGCTCCTCCACGGTCACGTTGAGTTCCCCCAGGGTGCCCTTGCCCACGGCGCCGTCGGTTTCCAGGCCATGACGCTCCTGGAAGCGCTTCACCGCCTCCTCCAGGACCGGATCATACAATTCCGGATCGGCGCTGTTTTCCGAAACCAGGTCGCCGCTCGCCAGAAGCCGCCGGCGCAGCAGCGCGACCCGCGGGTCACGCTCGCCCGGCTTGAGCGTCGGGCCCTCCGGAACCTGCGGCCATCCGCCCGCCTGGGCTATCGCCCGGTAACGGGCCAAGCCGTCCTTGAGCCACCAATAAAAAGGGATCTTGGGGGCAAAGGCCAGCACCGCCTTCTCCAGCGAGGGCGAAGCGAGTGCCGCCTCTAGGGCCGCCGGGGGATCGATGTCGCCGAGGGAGCGCGAGAAGTTCCAGCTGGGATCGAGGGCCCGCTGATCCACCTTGCCGAAGCGCAGGTGGTACGCGAGACGGACCAGGGCATCGGTGAAAAGCATATCCCGATCCGCCAGGGCGACCGGGTCCCCGGGCGGGCTTTGCGCGAGCATCTGCACCGCTTCCCCGTGGTAATCCCGGGGATCGAGTCCGTGATTCCGGCTTTGCTCCATCAGCAGCACCAGCGTTTTCACCTGCTCGGGCGAGGTCCACGCAAGGCGAAAATCGCGCCGCTCGTAAAATTCGGGAATTACCGTGCGCGCCGCAATGGCATCACCGTTGATGATGACATCGCCGCCACCGCGCAGGGTCTCTACCCGCGTGCGAATCGCCTCGGCGGCGGCATCCGCCGGCTCGGCCAATGCGGCACCGAGCCCGAAGGGCGTGAAAATCATCACAAAAACAAAGAGAAGAAATCGAATTTTCATGGCATCAAGGGGTGTGCTGATCGCGTTAAAGGCTATATGATACGGCCTTCGAAAACGTCCCATGGCCAATACGACAGCATGTTGAAGGTATCGATTCAGCGCCGGCTGCTCCTTCGGGGGCTCGTCGTCGGCCCCGTGGCCGGACTGGCCGCACCGAGTGCCCTGGCAGCGGCGAGCGAGCGGCGGCTCGCGTTTTATCACACCCACACCGACGAACGGCTGAAGGTCACGTATTTTGCGGACGGGAAATTCATTCCGGAGTCCCTGGCGCAGGTCGATCGTCTGCTGCGGGACTTCCGCAATGACGAGGTCCATCCCATTGATCCCGACCTGCTCGACACGCTCCACCAGGTCTGCGGACTATGCGGCGGCGGCACCTTCGAGATCATCTCCGGATACCGCTCTCCCGAGACCAACCAGCTTCTGAGAAAACGGAGCAACGGGGTAGCCCGTTCCAGCCTGCATCTTCAGGGGCGGGCCATCGACATCCGCTTGTCGGGGTTCGTCACCGCAAAGCTGCGGGATGCGGCGCTGACCTTGCAGCGCGGTGGCGTGGGTTACTACGCGAGGTCTGATTTCGTTCATCTCGACACCGGGCGCGTGCGCACCTGGTAGCCGGCGGGCGGCGCTTCCGGCCGCGATCCGGCAGGCCGCCGCCCTGACCTGCCGGAAAATCTCTGGTACCCTTTTCTATCCTTCTATTCTTCTGGAGAGTCGCCCATGGCGGAAAGAAACGAGGACCGCTTCGCCGAGGCCAAGATGGACGCGGCAAATCTGTATCGCGAGGACATCATCACTGACCGCAGGATTGGCACGATCCGCGTGATGGCGCCGATCAAGAGCGACGGATCCCCCGACACCGCGCGCAAGACGCTCTACACGGGCGACGCGCAGTTGATGACCAGCGTTGGTGCCCTGCCCCTAAGCTTCGAGATTGAAGCCAGTTCGCTGGAGGATGCGGTCGCGAAATACGGGCCCGCCGCCAAGCGCGCCTTCGAGCAGGCGATGAAAGAGCTGGAGGAGATGCGGCGCCAAGCCGCCTCGTCCATCGTGGTCCCCAAGGGTGGAGCGGGGTTCGGCCCGGGCGGCATGCCTGGCGGCATAGCAGGCGGCGGGAAAATCCAGATTCCCTAGCCATCAGCGGTCGCAGCTAGTCACTGGCGGCCGCGTAGCTGAAGCCGGGATACGGGCAGTTCCCTCCCCCGAGCCGCGCCTGGGCGGCGACGCGCGACAGCAGGCCCTCTGCGGCGGTATCCTGCGGGGCGGCTTCCCGCTCGGTCTCGCCCCGCGCCTCGGGGCGGGTAAAGTGAATGAACAGTCCCAGTGAAACCAGCAGCAGGCCCGCGCCCAGCACCACCGCCACCGGGTAGTACAGGTTTCCGGCCAGTTCCAGTTGGCTGTACTTGATCACCATCAGCAGGCTCTCCAGCACGAGAGCGATGCACACCACGCTCACGAAGCGGGTCACGGTCCGGCGCACCAGCGGGTAGAGGTCCCGCCCGTCTTCCCGCACCGTGTATTCCTTGCCGATGCCGACCCCGAGTTCGAAGGTGGCGAGCGCGATGATCGCCGTATTCACGGCGCGCACGATGCCGCTGATCAGATCCTTGTCCTGGACCTGCACGAAGGCCATCACGAATTCCACCACGGAAATCAGCGCGAGGCACACGGTGACCGCGAGAAACATTGTCGAGAACACGCCGGCCATCAGGCGTTTGGATGCTTCTTCCATATCTTTGTTGCTCCTTGGAGGTAAAGCTCATTGGGGCCGCGCGAAGCGAGGCCATGCCCTGCTTACAGCAGATCCTGTGCCAGACCAAATTGCATTCATGCAATCAATGGCTTGCATTTAAGCCTCAAGCCCTGGAAGGGCAGTCTTGTCACCCTTCCACGACACTCGGCCGCGGTGCCCGGCGCTAAACGTTTGAAATGTCACATGGGCGTTCTGTCGCTGGCCAGTGACACTTCTCGCAGCTACGAGCAGCGGTAGCGAAACGGCGGACGCCGGCGGAGAATTCCGCTCGGGAGGAAAACGAACCCGCGGCGTCGAGTCCCTTTCCGC
>DKBC01000142.1 GCA_002451065.1 Betaproteobacteria bacterium UBA6910 | reverse complement strand
GTCGCGGTGCTGTTCGGCGACGGCTGCGCCGCCGTGGTCCTGCAGGGGACGGAGAACGAGGAAGGGCTGCTGGGCGAGAAGCTCGGCTGCTACGCCGATGTGCGCCATATCCTGCGGGTTCGGGGCATGGGCGCCATCTACGCCAATCGGGGCGTTACCCTCGGCGTCACCGAGTGGGATTTCGACGGGCAGGAGATTTTCAAGCGGGCGGTCGTGGGCATGGGGCATGCTTGCGGCGAAGTGCTCGAGGCCACCGGGCACAGCGCGGCCGATGTGGACCTGGTGGTGCCCCACCAGGCGAACCTGCGCATCATCGAGGCGGTGGCCAAGCGCGCGGGAACGCCCATGGAGCGCGTGTTCCTCACGGTGCAGCGCTACGGGAACATGTCGGCGGCCACGGTGCCGGTGGCGCTGGTGGACGCGCTGGAGGAGGGCAGGGTGACACCCGGCGCCCTGGTCCTGATGCCGGCGTTCGGGGCGGGCCTGACCTGGTGTGCCCACCTGGTGCGCTGGGGCCAGCGGGTGGAGCCCCTCGGCAGCTCCCCCGTCGATCTTCCGCCCTGCGAGAAGAGCGCCCTGCAGATGGTGCGCGAGACCATGGCTCGCAAAGGCGTCGAGCTGCCGGTCAGGGCAGGCGCCGCTTAAGCCCGGGCCCCCGGGGCTGCTGGCTGTTTTCCCACGCCCTGGTTCCGTGTCCCTCTCTTTTGAGGCTCGGCTGTGTCCGTGGTCGAGACGATGGCTGTCCGCGCGATGGCGCTCGCGGGCCTGACGGACGCGGCGCCCAAGGGCAGGGATGCGGCGGGAATCTTCGCCTCCGTCCCGGTTCCTGTGGCGAAGCCTCCCGAGCCCCATGGCACGGCGCTTGCTCCTCCTAGAGTGACGCACGTTAATCCGGGACATCGTAACGGACCGTTCCGTGCCGGTCCGCACAATGCCGGGTTCCGGGGAGGAGGCTGCCATGAACGAACTGATCGCAATCCTGATGTCCTGGGCCGTGACCTTGTCGGGGTATTCGCCGCCGGCGGCGATGCCGGAAATCCTGGCGGTGAGCCCGACGTACCTGCAAACGGCGGCCTGCAACGGCGGGCCCTGCAAAGTCATGGGCTGGTTCCCGCCCGGAAACACCATCTACCTGGACCAGCGGCTGGATCCGTATGACAACCTGCTCGCCAGTTCGGTGGTGGTGCACGAGATGGTGCACTACCTCCAATACCTCAAGGCAGGAGGTCTTCCGCCAGCCTGCGAGGATGTCATTGCCCTCGAGCGGGAGGCCTACGGTGTGCAGCGCGAGTATCTGTTGCGCTACGGCGTCTATCAGCCGGTGGGGGCCAGCATGCATCACGTGGGCTGCGAGCTTGCCGCCCGGGAATAGGCCGCGCCGGCAGCGCCGGTCTGCCCGGGTCGAACCGGCGTAACCTCCCCGGATGCCCCGAATCCCGCTACATGGAGTGCTCCTGGCCGCGTTCGCGGCATCGGCCATCTGGCACTGCCCCCTTTCCGCTGCCGACGAGGCCGCGTCGGATCCCGCGGGGGCGAGGGCCGAGTTCAGCCGCGGCCTGCTCTGGAGGATCGAATATCCGGGCGCGCCCGCGAGCTATTTGTTCGGGACCCTGCACGTCGACGACGAGCGGGTCCTGGAACTCCCGGCCCCGGTGCGCCAGGCGTTTGACAGTTCCCGCGGCGTCGCGCTGGAGATGCTGAACGATGAGGACTCGATCCGGGAATTTCGTGCGGCCATGGTGACTCGAGATCCCTTGCTGCCCGGCCAGTTGGGCACCGAGGTCTACGCCAGGGTGGATAACCTGCTGGGGGAACACGGCATACCGCGCGACGTCCGGCCGCGACTGAAGCCCTGGTCCGCGCTGCTGGTGCTGCTGCGGCCCCGGGAGACTCCCGGCATCATCCTCGACAACCTCCTCATGCTCGAGGCGGCCGGCCGCCAGAGGTCGGTCCACCACCTGGAGACCATCGAGGAGCAGATTTCTGCCTTCGAGAGCATGCCTCTCGCCAGCCAGCTCGCGTTGCTGCGCCACGCGCTGGCGCGTTACAGGATCATCCAGGACGCCGTGCGTCCAATGATCCACGCCTATCTTGACCGGGATCTCGGCGGCATGTGGCGCATCAACGGCGAGGCGATGGGCGGGGACGAGGCGGTGCAGGCGGACAACGCGCGGTTCCTGGAGGCGGTGCTGTTCCAGCGCAGCGAGCGCTTCGCCGAGCGCCTGGCGCCGCTGCTGCGCGAGGGCGGGGTGTTCGCGGCCGTGGGTGCGCTGCATCTCTACGGGGAACGCGGCGTGCCGAGCGTCCTCAGTAAGCGCGGCTTTCGGGTGACCTTGATTTACTAGCGGCCATTCTTGCAAGCCCCGAACTCGGCAGCGGCGGAACGCGGCACCTGCACCATGCCCGTCTGAGGAGCAAGTGTCCAAGATTGGCGCGTCTTCTAAAACACGAGCATTTCGCCAACTATGTCTCAAGAGGGCTCCAGGCGATGATGCTATCATGCGGCGGCTCATGGCCGGCCTGACGAATCCGGGCCTGGGCGGCATCTGGGGCCATTGAGCGCATGTAGCCGCCGGGCGTTATTTCCTAGCAGGGTTAACTGGTGAAGGTGTCGCAGAAGATTGCCGAGAACCGCAAAGCACTGGCAATTGTAGTGGCGAGTGGTCTCATCGGGTGGCTCGTGGCATCGATTCTTGTCCCCGATCTTTTGGCCGAAAACGTTCGCTTGCTCTGTGTTTACGGCGTTGGCGGTGCGATCGCGGGTTTCGGGATGGTCAGGCACTATTGCCGGCACCTGGCGCCGATCGTTGGAAGCAGAGTCGCCGCCGCTATTGCCGCCGCCTTCGGACTGGCATTCCTGGCGGCATCGACGTATGCCTCGAGCTGGATCTTCGCTCTGACCGCAGGTGCTCAGACCATCCTGGCGGATCTGATTGTCTTGGTGATGGTGATCGTGGGCGCGCTTTTCCTGTTCATTTCCGTGTCGAGCGCGGTGGTGCTGCCGTTGGCGATTCTTCGCCGGCGTCGCGGCATGGAGGTCGATGGCAAACAGGTCCGGGCGCTCATTGCGGGCGCCATGCTGGTGCTGCTCATTATCGGCTCACCGTTATTGGTTCCTGAATTGGGACTCGGGTTATACGCATACACCGTCTCGGGTTTTCCCGTTCAATTTTCGTGGTACGAGCGCGACCGGGAGCTTTTCGGCGGATTACTGGAGGGCCACCGCTGCGAAGTGCTGGTGGTGCCCGTGGAAGCAAAGGGGCCGTCTCTCGATCGCCCGGGTCGCGACCTCATCACCCGCTTTCTGGCGGCGAGTGTCGCCGACCGGACGGGAGAGTGTGTGGCGGACCCCGACCTCGTCTGGCGCGCGCTGGGCCGGAACCGGCGCGAGTTTGCGGCGGACGACGTCCATGACCTCGCGCGGCGGCTCAGCGCCCGTTGGCTGGTGCGGGGAGAGACGTCTTTGGTGGACGGCGGGCGCGCCTATCGGCTGGAGATCACCGGTTACGAGCGGGGCGACGGCGCCCAGCCATGGCAGAAACTGGGACAAATCCGTTTTGACCGCATCGGTTTCGACGATGACAAGCCGCCCGAGCAGGGAGCTCTTGGTCTGGCCGACTCCTGGCCGAGCCAGCTCGGTCTACCCGTCCGGCCCGATCTCGCCGCGTTGCGCCGATCCCCGTCCCCCACGCGCACCCTGCCCGCAAGCCCGGAGGGGCTGCTGGAAGACACCGGCGCCGCCGTCGATCGTTCCGAGCGACTGCAGCTTCTGGCCGCGATGCTGCCACCGGAGCATACGGAGACCGAGGCGCTATGGGCACGTTCCCTGGTGGCGTTGCGCGGGCTTCCGACATCCGATCCCGTGGCGCGGGTGCTCGCGGCCCGGGCTAACCTTCACCTGTACCGGCGGCCCTACGCCGAGCGTTTGCTGGCGGGAATGACGTCATCCGAGGCTCGCGTCCTGCATGCCATCGTGCGCGGCGACCTTAAGCTGGTAAAGGAACGGGTGGACGCTGTGGATCCGCCGATCGCCCGGCTGATTTCGAAGTTGGAGATCGAGGGCCTGCGAGAACAGTTCGGCGATATCGCCGGCTTCGAGGAGCGGCGCACGGGATTGCTGCGCGAACACCCAAACTATGCGCCGTTCCTCTTTAACGCACTCTCCAGCGGCGAATGGTGGTTCACGGACCAGGTGTACACCCTGGGCAGCGCTTTGGTGGCGCGGGGTGTCAGCCTGGAGGAACCCTGGTGGCGCACGCTACTGCACCAGCGGCCTTCCGGAATTCTGGGCGGGATCTTCGCCATCGTCGAGCGTGCCTGGTTTCCCGCCGACGTGGCCTACGTATCAGGGATCGTCGAGCGCAGCTATGCGCCCTTGTGGCGCACACGGGCCCCGGCATGGCGCCAGCCGGTTCACGACCGACTTCACGAGCGGGACATTTTCGAGGGGCTGTACGCGCTCAATCGCAGCACCCTGGCGCAGGAGCTCGCCGTTCGCGGGAGCCGGCAGGCGTTGCCGGTGGCGGCTCTCCGGGAAATCGGGCGGGTCGATCCCGTCCTGCGCACACACCCGCTGACCGTCACGCAAACCACCCATGTCGTTGGCTCCCTCTGGAATGACATGCCAACGCCTATGAAAGACTTCGTCTGGCAGGTGTCCGCGCGGCTCGGCATCGGCATCGCACGCGCGGAAGGATCCGAAAACGGCCTCACTGAACGGGTGGCCTACATCCTGCCCCGGGTACACCAGAATCCCCTGATCCAGGACGAGCCGATGCGCGACTGGCGAGTGACATACGCGGGAGGANNAGCGCGCGGGCAAGGCCTCCGACGGAAGGAAGGACCTGGAGAACGCGGCGGCTCAATACCTGCGTGCGCTGCGCCTGACGCAGACCGAATTTAGCTACCTGGAAAGCGCCCACAACCTGCTGACCAAGCTCGGGCGGACCGAAGATGCCCGGCGCGTGCTGGCGGAGAACGAAGATCGCTTCCGGGGGGACCAGGGTCGCGAGACCTTTGACATCGCCATGGCCGAGCGGTCGGGCGACATCAACAGGCAGATCGCCGTTCTGCGGGACCGGGTTTCCCGGGAGCCCGGCGAATGGGAGGCGAGTTTCCGCCTGGCACGCGCTCTTTTGCGGGCCCGCAAACCCCACGAGGCCCAGAAAATATTGCTGGCCTTCGCCGGTTTCCGGGATCCCGGGGTCGACCCCGTGGCGTCGGCCAACAATGCCCGGGAGGGCGCCTGGCTGCTTTACTGGAACGGGGAGCCCGTGCTGGCGAGAGCACTGGCGGAAACCGCCATGTCGTTCCATACCGGGGCAGCCGCGGAAATGGCTGCTGCCCGCTACATCGCACACATAGGGCGGGACTACCGCAAGGCCCTGGAATGGGAGGAAGTGCGCAACCGGCGCTACCCCAGCGACCTCGCCTGGGCGAACATCGCTTACTACGCCTTCCTGCTGGGTGACGAGAGCAAGGGCTGGGAGGCGCTCCGGCAGGCGTCCGACCTTGCGCGTGATGGCCGGTCCCTGTTTGCCGTCCACGCGGGGCTGCGCAAGACAAACGCGGACCGCGATCGGACCGTGGCGTATATCGAGGGCTGGCGCGTGGGCTCACGAAGGGCCGACGTCGATGGGGCTACCCGGGCAACGCTGGCGCTGACCGCGCTCACCATGGATCGGGACCCCGGGGATGAGGACCTGACGATTCTCCGGCGATTCGGGGGGGCGACCCGGGACCGGGACCTACGGCTGTTCGGGGAGGGCTATTACGCCTTCCTCCGCGGCGATCATGGCGGTGCCATTAATCCCCTGACCGAGGCCTACGCCATGACGCTGAACGCATCGTTTCCGGGCAGAAAGTCATTCGCGTATCCGTTGCCATACCTGACCTATGCCCTGGCGCGCAGCGGCCGCATGGATGAAGCGAAGGCGCTGGTGGGCCAGTTTTCCGAGCGGGTGGGGCGGGATAATTTCTACTGGTTGGCCCAGGCCATGATCGACGGGATGGAAGGGAGGCACGAGCGCGCGCTCGATGGGCTCTGGTACGCCTTTGTTGATCCGCCGTCCCCGGGTGATTTCGCGATCCCTCCCCTGTACCAGGTGCTGGAGGCCGCGGAAGAACTGTATGAGGCAACGAAAGAGGCCCGCTACCGGGCGCTGCTCGCGGACATGGCGATGCGGGTTCGAATCGCGTGGCCGTTTGCTTGGGCGTATGCCTTTGAGGCCCGATATACGCGCAATCCCGAGTCCCGGCGGGCGGCGATTGCGGCCACGCTGTATCTCGATCCGCGTTCGTCCCGGCTCAAGAGCATCCCGTCGAACGACCGGGAAGAGGCTCGCGCGCTGCTCGCCAAGGCACCGCCGTTCCGAGGCCGATAACTTCAATTAGCTTGTGAGAGCTCGCCGGACGCGGTTGCTGGCCAGGTCCACCACGGTGACCAGGAGGATCATGGCAATCAGCACGCTGGCCGCCTCGTGCAGCTGGAACAGGCTCAGATGGAAGTGCAGCATCTGGCCCAGGCCGCCGGCGCCCACCACCCCCAGAATGGCGGCGGCCCGGATGTTGATTTCCCAGCGGTAGAGCGCGTAGCTGGCGAGCTGCGGCAGCACTTGCGGGAACGTCGCGTACCAGAACGCTGCGGCGGCGCCGACGCCGTGCCGTCGCAGGCTTTCATAAGGCTCCGGAGAAACGTTCTCCAGCGCCTCGGCGAACAGGCGGCCGAGCACGCCGGACGTGTGCAGGGCGAGGGCCAGGGTTCCGGAAAACGGCCCCAGTCCCGCGGCTACCACCACCAGCGCCGCCCATACCAGTTCCGGCACGGCGCGCAGCCCGTTCAACAGCAGTCGCGTGGTGCCTTTCGCCATCCCGCCCCAGCGTCCGGCCGCCGGTAGCGCAAGCCCGAGGCCGGCGACCGCGGCGATCAGGGTCCCGATCCAGGACATGGCCAGGGTCTCCAGGGACCCCGCCGCGACCTTGCGCAGAATCTCAGGGTCGTGGGCGGGCGGAAAAAAATCGCCAACGAACTTTGCCATGCCGCGCGCCGAGCCGGCGGAGAAAAGGCTGGCCCAGTCTCCGCTCAGGGTGGCCACGCAGGCGGCAAAGAATACGAGCCAAGCCGCCAATGCCAGGAGGGGCCGCGTCAGGGATGGCATGGCGTCACTCTGTCCATTTTCGCAACTGCAGGCTCACCTGGTCGGCGATCCAGACCAGGCCCACGAACACCGCCAGCATGGTGATCACCTCTCCGCCCGCGAGCATGCGCATGGAAAGCTCCATCTGCTGGCCGAGGCCTCCGGCGCCCACGAATCCCATGATCACCGAGGCGCGGATCGCGCATTCCCAGCGGTAGACGGTGTAGGAGGTGAGTTCCGGCAGGCAGGCCGGGAGCATGCCGTAGAAGAAACCCTGGGTTCGCCCAGCCCCGTTGCGCAGCAGGGAGCGGGTAGCCTCCACGTCGGTGGATTCGAAAATCTCCAGGTAGACCTTTCCCAGCATCCCCCCATAGGTGAGGGCGATGGCGAGGACCCCGGCGGTGTCCCCCAGGCCCACGGCCCGGACGATGAGCAGCGCCCACACTACTTCCGGTACGCTGCGCAGGAAAATCAGCACCGCGCGCACGGTCCAGCGCACCGCCGCGGCCCAGGGGGCCATGCGACCCGTGGTGAGTGCCGACAGGGACAGGGCGCGGTTGGCCGCTAGAGCGGCCGGGAATCCGATGATGGCTGCCAACACGGTGCCGACGGTGGCGATGGCGATGGTCTTCCAGGTGGCAATGGCCACCATGTTCAGAAATTCCAGGGAATGCGCCGGCGGCAGGAAGGTTCCCAGAAAATGGCCCACGGTGCGGAGGTTGGCCTCGTCCCAGAGCACCGCGGGATTGAACTCGGCGAGCCAGCCCGCCGGGAGCAGCACCGCGAGGAACACCACGGTCCAGGTGATCCGCGTGTGCCAGGCGGGGTCTTTGTAGGTGACGGTGTCCGTCACACGCATCCGCGGCAGATGGGCAGGGCTTCGGCCTGGTGCTCCGGCGGCGCCTGGAACGAGTTGCAGAGCTCGCTTCCGTAGAGTTCGATCAACAGGGCTTCGTCCACCGCGGGGCGCGGCAGATCGAACAGCACCTTTCCTTCCCGCAACCCGACAATGCGCGGAAAGCGCGCCAGGGCCAGGTCCACGGCGTGCAGGCTGACCACCATGGAGGCTCCGCGCGCCGAGGCCTCCCCCTGTAGAACTTGCAGCGCAGCCTGGGCCAGGGCGGGGTCCAGTGCGCTGACCGGTTCGTCGAGCAGGAACAGTTCCGCGGGCGAGGCGAGCAGCCGCGCCAAGCCCACCCGCTGACGCTCGCCGCCGGAGAGACGGTCGCAGCGCAGGAACAGCTTGTCCTCGATGCGGAAGCGCGCGAGGGCCGTGCGGGCCGACCTGATATCGGCGGGATAGACCAGGGAGCGCAGCGCGCGCCAGGTAGACCATTCGGGCAGGCGCCCCGCCAGCACCGCGTTCACCACCCGTTGCCGGGGTGGCAGCGGCGGCGCCTGGGGCGCGAGAAACAGGCGCCGGCGCAGGCGCTGCAATTCAGTCTGAGAAAGCCGCCAGGGATCGGATCCGAGGACAGTGACGGCGCCTTCCCCGGGCTTCAGGGCCGAGGCCAGGGTGTGGAGCAGCGTGGTCTTGCCCGCCCCCGAGGGCCCGATAATGGCCACCTGCTCTCCGGGCCCGATCGCCATCGTGATGCCGTCCAGCGCGCGCCCTCCGGTGCCGTAGGCGACGCTCACCGATCGGAGGTGTGTGCTCATGTCAGGCAAGCGCGCCTGATCAGACGGACGGCGGCCGCGACCGGCTACTTGAGCAGCCCCGCGGAGCGGGCCGCCTCCTCGATGCCCTTGTAGTTCCCCGGGTTGGTGGGCACGAAGCGGCTGGCACGCTGGAGCTTCAGAATTTCCGCGTCCTCGGGATTCGCGGGGTCCAGGGCCAGGAACGCCTCCCGGATCTTCTGCACCAGCTTGGGGTCCAGGTCGCCGCGCACGGTCCAGTTGTAGTCGTAGTAAGGAGGCGTGGTGTAGAACACCCGCAACGCGCCGGGGTCGACCTTCTTCTCCTCCACGAGTTTGTTCCATACCGAGATGTTGAGGGCGCCGGCGTCCACCTTGCCCCCCGCCACCTGGAACGCGGTGGCGTCATGGGCCCCGGAAAAGGCGATGCGCATGTCCTTGTCGGGGTTGATTCCTGCCTGGAGGAGAAAATAGCGCGGCATCAGGTGGCCCGAGGTGGAGGAGACCGAACCGAAGGTGAAATTCTTGCCCTTCAGGTCTGCCAAGGACTTGATGTTGCTTTCGGCGCGGGTGATGAATACCGAACGGAATTTCTCGTCCTCCACCCGCTGCACCAAAGGGATGGCCGATCTGTTGGTGCGGAGGTAGGCCTGGACGAAGGTGAAGCCCCCGTACCACACCATGTCCAGCTTTCCGGCGGCGAGGCTTTCCACGGTGGCGGCGTAGTCGGTGACCGGGATGAACTCGATCTTGGCGCCGGTCTTCTGTTCCAGGTACTTGCCCAGGGGGGCGAACTTGCGCTGCAACTCGGTCGGAGCTTCATCGGGAATCGCGGATACCTTCAGCACTTGCTGCGCCCCTGCGACGCTGGCCCACACCAAGGTGCAGATGCCGAGAATCGCCTTCAGGGTGCGCGAGGG
This sequence comes from Betaproteobacteria bacterium UBA6910, assembly GCA_002451065.1. Taxonomy (GTDB): domain Bacteria; phylum Pseudomonadota; class Gammaproteobacteria; order Burkholderiales; family UBA6910; genus UBA6910. Next base: position 459 of record DKBC01000142.1, on the reverse strand, counting down.
GGAGGGGATAAGCATTAATTTTCTCCTTCTGCGACAGGGTGTTAAATGATGGAAGTTGGAGCGAGACGGACCGCCAAGTGAGGAATTTAGCATGCCATCTCAGAATCGGTCCTGCCTCCAGGGACCAAAGTTCCGCCGATCCGTCGCTTGGCTGCCGAAATCCAATTCCCGCAACACGAGGGGGCCAGGCCTTGAAATCGGCCGATCCGATCCCTATCATTAGCACTCCTCGCGGGAGAGTGCTAACAGGCCAACCCCGTTGGAGCGTGAACAACCCATTGAAAGGAGAAGGAAAAGTGAAAATCCGCCCCCTGCATGACCGAGTGATCGTCAAGCGGCTGGAGGAAGAGCGCAAGACGGCCTCCGGCATCGTGATTCCCGATACCGCCGCCGAGAAGCCCGAACAGGGCGAGGTGCTGGCGGTGGGCAAGGGCAAGCTGACCGATGACGGGAAGGGGG
>DKBC01000284.1 GCA_002451065.1 Betaproteobacteria bacterium UBA6910 | reverse complement strand
AATGAACCTGCGCGTGATCCAGCAAGACGCCGTGGAGGTGGTGCGCTACATGATCCCGCACGCCTCCCTGGAGGCGGTGCACATCTTCTTTCCCGACCCCTGGCCTAAAAAGCGCCACCACAAGCGGCGGCTGATCCAGCCGGCCTTTGTTGCGCTGCTGGCGGAGCGGCTCAAGCCTGGGGGTATCCTTCACGCGGCCACGGACTGGGAGGATTACGCCCGCCATATCCTTGCCGTCCTGGGCGCCGAAACGCGGCTAGAGAATACCGCCGCGGACTTCGCGCCCCGCCCGGACTACCGGCCTCTCACCAAGTTCGAGAGCCGCGGGCTGGATCTGGGCCACCCGGTGTGGGATGTGATCTTCCGCCGGGCCCGACCCCACTCTCGGGTCTAGAATCCCCCCATGGAGTACCGAAGCCGCAGAACCCTCCTGGGACTGCCCCTGGTCCATGTCGCCATGACCCGCATGGAGAACGGCGTGGTGAGGCGTGGAGTCGCCCGGGGTTGGATCGCCGTGGGCGATGTGGCCATGGGCGTGCTGGTGGGCGTCGGCGGGGTGGGCATGGGCGCCTTCGCCTTGGGCGGGGTCGCACTGGGCGGCTTTGCCTTCGGCGGCATGTCGTTGGCCATCGTCGCCCTAGGCGGACTGGCCTTGGGCTTCCTCGCCCTGGGCGGCGGTGCGCTGGCCTGGCATGGAGCCCTGGGCGGGCTGGCAGTGGCCCGGGACTATGCGCTGGGTGGCCTCGCGATCGCCCGCCACGCCAACGACACCGCCGCCAAACACTATTTCGAGCAGGACCTGCCGGCCGCCCTGCTCACCCTGCTCGAGCACAGCGAGTGGGTCTGGGTCCCGCTGGTGATCATCGCCGCGCTTTCTTTCCTGCGCGGCCGGGAGGAACCGCCGGGCCGGGCCTAGCCCGGCCGGGAACCCTTCGTCACAGCCACTTGCCGGTGGCGGCGTCAAACATGTCGTGCTTGATGGTCTTGCGGGTGGCGATCAGTTCGTCCACCGTGGGCTCGCCGCGCATGGCCCGGCCGATCGCCAGCTTGGTGGCCTCGTAGTTGGTGCGGTAGAGGTCGTCGTGATCCAGTTTAGGGTCCGCGGCACAGCGCGGATCGAGCCAGATCAGGCAGATGATGCACAGGTTGTCCGCCTGGCCCTTGGGCAAGACGCCCTCCGCCACGCAGTCCACCACGGCGTCCGCCGTCGCCGACTGCACCACGCCGCCGAACAGGTTGACGTAGGCGCTGTTCTTGATGGTCACCTTGGTGGCCATCATGGTGGCCGGGCGCACCTGGTAATTGCACGCCCGCACCGCGAACATGCAGGTATGGCCCGCGCTCTGGGCCATCATGTTGGCGAAGGCTTGGCCCACCGGGCCCCCCACGTCGCCGATCAGCACCTCGGGCATGGCGTCGGTGTACTGGCCTTCCTTGGCAAACACGGTGGCTTCGCCGGTCTTGAACAGCATGCGTTCGCTCATCATCCACTCCCTTGCAGGTTGAAAACGGGCCGCGATTCTAGCACGCGCCGCCTGCGGCCCGGCATCACGACCGAAGGAAGATCTGCAGCAGGTCGTTCAGGAAGCGCCGCCCGAGTTCGCTGGGGGCGATGCGGGCCTGGTCGCACTCGATGAGTCCCCTGCCGGCCGCGGTCTCCAACTGGCGCCGAACCACGGTGATGGGCAATCCGGTCCGCTCCTCGAACAGGGACGCGGGAAAGCCCTCCGTGAGGCGCAGAGCGTTCATCATGAACTCGAAGGGCAAATCCGCCGCGGCCACTTCGTGCGCGGACTGCACCGGTTCGCCGCCCGCGGCCCTGGCAAGGTACTCCTTCGGATGCCGGTGGCGCATCTGGCGCAGCACCCGGTCGGGGAAGCTCAGCTTGCTGTGGGCGCCGGGACCAACTCCCAGGTAATCCCCGAAGCGCCAGTAGTTGAGGTTGTGACGGCACTCGCTGCCGGGCCGGGCATAGGCCGAGGTCTCGTAGCGCCGGTAGCCCGCGTCGGCGAGGTGCGCCTGAAAAACCGCCTCGATCTCCGCCAGGGCCGATTCCCCGGGGAGCTCCGGAGGCGCGCGATGGAAAGCGGTGTTGGGCTCGATGGTGAGCTGGTACGCGGAGAGGTGGGGCGGCGCGAAGGCCAGGGCCTGGACAATGTCCGCCTCGGCCTCCGCCGCGGTCTGGCCGGGAAGGCCGTGCATCAGATCCAGGTTGAAGTTGTCGAAGTGGCGGTGAGCGATCTCCACCGCGGCGCGGGCCTCCCGATCGTCATGGATGCGGCCGAGGGCCCGCAGGCACCGCGGGTTCAAGCTCTGGACCCCGAGCGACAGGCGATTGATTCCGGCGGCGCGGTAGTCGGCGAACTTTTGGGCCTCCGCGGTGCCGGGGTTGGCTTCGAGCGTGATCTCCGCGGCGGGATCCAGAAGAAAGCGTGCCCGTACCGCGGACAGGAAGCGCTCCACGGAACGTGCCGGGAGCAGGCTCGGCGTGCCTCCGCCGAGAAACACCGAGTAGAGCTTGCGTCCCCACACCAGGGGCAGCGCAGCCTCCAGGTCCCGCTCCAGGGCCGCCAGATAGTGTTCCTCGGGTATGGCGCCCCGCGCCTCGTGGGAATTGAAATCGCAGTAGGGGCACTTNNCGCACGCACCAGGGCACATGCACGTAGAGCGCCAGGGGCGGAAGCGCGGCGAGGGAAATGCCTCCGGCGGTGCTGCCCCTCAAACGGATCTCAGCCACGGCGCTCCCCCAGGGGGAGCCGGCGGTCCACGCCGTCGGTTACGGGTGCTATAGTGAACGGGGACAATACGTTTAGCATACGGTTGCACTTGATTCCGACAATTCCTCGCGCCGTGGCGTTCCGTGGCATCGCCGCAGCCGTCCTGCTGACGCTGGGAAGTTCCAGTGTCTGGGCCACCGATCCTCTCGTCCTGTTCCTGCTGCGAGCCATCCGCGACCAAATCGTCATGAGCGCCGCCGAGGCGGCGCTCGATGCGCTGAACCGTCCCGCGCCGCCCCAGTATGGGTACCTGCAACCGCCGCCGGTGGATACCGCCGAACAGGACGAGACCCGGCACCTGAAAGCGATCATCGACGAGTCCTACGGGTACCTCTCCCCCGCACAGCGGGACCAGGTCCACACCTCACTGATGAAAATCCTTGCCGACCCGGAAAACGCGGCGCTGCGGCCCCAGATTGTCGAGTCATTCACCCAGACCGCGCGCGCCGTGGGACGCGCCCAGCAAACTTTGCGGCGTCTGTCCCACAACCAGAAGCTTGCCCTCGCGGCCGACGCCCGCCTCGAATATGAAAAGCTCGGCCCCGACCAGCGCCGCGAGATGATGCGGATCCTGCGCGCCGGGCAGGCCCCCCTGCCGAGCGATCTCACCGAAATGATGGTGGCGGAGTTTTCGGCGGCCGACCGGCGCCAGCCCGATTAGCGCCGGATCAGCCGCGCCAGCCCCGCTCCTGCAGCGCCGCCAACAGGCGCCGCAAGGCCTGCCCCCGGTGGCTGACCCGGTTCTTCTCCTCCGGCGACAGCTCGGCGGCAGTCCTGCCCCCCTCGGGTAGCAGGAAGTGGGGGTCGTAGCCGAAGCCTCCCGCGCCCCGCGGTTCATCGATCACCTCACCGTGCCAGCGCCCCTCGGCTATGAGGGGCTCCGGATCATCGGCATGCCGGATCAGCACCATGACGCAATAGTAATGGGCCCGGCGATTGGACTTTCCCCGCAGGTCCTCGATCAGCTTCCGGTTGTTTCGCTCATCCGACTTGGGAAAGCCGCCGTAATGGGCCGAATAGACTCCGGGCGCACCGCCCAGCGCCTCGGCGCAAATTCCGGAGTCGTCGGCCAGGGCCGGGAGCCCCGCGATCCGGCTCGCGTGCCGCGCCTTGGTTAGGGCATTCTCGACAAAGGTATGATGGGGCTCGTCCGCCTCGGGAACATTGAAGGAAGACTGGGGCAGGACCTCCAGGCCCAGGGGCGCCAGCAGTCCCTGGATCTCTCGCAGCTTGCCCGGGTTGTTGCTGGCAATGACGATCTTGTTCATGAGATCTCAACGGAAAGTCACGGACGCGCGGTGAAACCCAGGAGCAACGGCCTTGAAGCGCAAAGGGCGCGGAGAAATTCGGGGAAAGAATCCCTATTTTTTCCCTTGCGACCTTCGCGTTAAATGCCTTTGGTCTTCTGTTGACCTCCCCGGTCAAGCCTGTGCCAGGGCACCCTTCTGGATCGCTATAAGCTCGCCGATGCCCTGCCGGGCCAGTTCGATCATGGCATCCATCTGTGCCCGGGTGAAAGGCTCCCCCTCGGCGGTGCCCTGCACTTCCACCAGCCCGCCGCTTCCGGTCATCACCACGTTCATGTC
>DKBC01000205.1 GCA_002451065.1 Betaproteobacteria bacterium UBA6910 | reverse complement strand
GAAGGAGTTGGGCGGGATGATGCAATGGTCGCCGCGGACCTCGACGAAGTTTTTCGGGTCGAAGTTCTTGGGATCGACGATGGTGGTGTTGAGATTCGTGAAGAGCTTGAATTCGTCCGAACAGCGGATGTCGTAACCGTAGCTGGAGGTGCCGAAGGACACGATCTTGCGCCCATCCAGCTCCCGCACCTGGTTCGGCTCGAATGGTTCGATCATCGCATGGCGCTCCGCCATATGACGGATCCAGCGGTCGGACTTGATGCTCATGGGAATCCCCTCCCTCTCGCGGACACGCGTGACGCAACAGGGGCACGCTCCCCGCGTGCCCCTGGCGGACTCGGTATCCGCTTACGTATTCTGGATGACGATCTTGGGGAACGCCCCGCTGTGGTCCTGGGCCAGGTCACCGATCTTGACCGCCACGCGGCGCGCGATCTGCTTGTAGATCTTTGCCACCGGTCCGTCCGGGTCCGCCACCACCGACGGCTTGCCGGAATCGGTCTGCTCACGGATCTTGATGTCCAGGGGAAGCCCGCCCAGAAACTCGGTGTCGTAGTCCTTGCACATGCGCTCGCCCCCGCCGGCGCCGAATATATGCTCGGCGTGGCCGCAATTGGAGCAGATGTGGATACTCATGTTTTCCACTATTCCCAGGATCGGTATGCCCACCTTCTCGAACATCTTGAGCCCCTTTCGGGCATCCAGCAGCGCAATATCCTGAGGGGTGGTCACGATCACGGCGCCGGTGACCGGAACCCGCTGGGCCAGGGTGAGCTGGATGTCGCCGGTCCCCGGGGGCAGGTCCACCACCAGATAGTCCACATCCTGCCAGCGCGTTTCCTTGAGCAGTTGCTCCAGCGCCTGGGTTACCATGGGTCCGCGCCACACCATGGGCGTTTCCACGTCAATCAGGAATCCCACGGACATGGCCTGGATGCCGTGNNATAATGTTCTTGATGCCGGGAATCGGCTTCACCCCGCGCTGGACGGCATGGGTGACGATCTTGCTGGAGACGTTCACCGAGACCCTGCCGGCGCCGGACAGCGCCTTGAGCTTCTCGGCCACCATGCGCCGAATGTCCTCCAGCACGCTCTTGGCGGGGTAACTCAAGACAATATCCAACGAGATGTCCGCACCATCCACCTTGACGTTCTTGACGGACTTGCTGGAGACGAAGTCCTTCCTGGTGTTTGGATCGGTCAGTTCCTGGAGCGCGGACTGAACCTGGGATTCCGAGATGGGCACGGGGGTACTCCTCCTGGGGGCGAAAAAATGAGGCATTGAATTCTAAACGAAAACGGGACTGGTGGCACCCTGCTCCTGGTGCGCTTTGTTACAATCTGCACTTTCAAGTTCCGCACCCATGACACGCAGAATCCTGGTCACGTCGGCCCTGCCGTACGCCAACGGCAGCATTCATCTCGGGCACCTGGTCGAGTACATTCAGACCGATATCTGGGTCCGGTTTCAGAAGATGCGGGGGCACGAGTGCCGGTATGTGTGCGCCGACGACACCCACGGCACTCCCATCATGCTGCGTGCGGAACTGGAAGGCATCACGCCAGAGCAGCTCATCGCCCGCATGCATCTGGAACACCTTCAAGATTTCACCGGTTTTCATGTGGGGTTCGACAATTACTATTCGACCCATTCCGAGGAGACCCGGTTCTACGCCAACGATATTTTCCGGAAGCTTCAAAGCGCCGGCCTGATCGACGTGCGCCCTGTGGAACAGTTCTTCGATCCGGTCAAGAACCTTTTCTTGCCCGACCGTTATGTGAAAGGCGAATGCCCCCGCTGCCGCTCCAAGGACCAGTATGGCGATTCCTGCGAGGTGTGCGGCGCCGCCTACTCCCCCACCGAACTCATCAATCCCTACTCGGCCGTGTCCGGCGCCACTCCGGTACGCAAGGCCTCCGACCATTTCTTCTTTCGCCTTTCCGACGCCCGCTGCCGGGATTTTCTGAGGCAATGGACCCGGGAGCCGGGCCGCCTGCAGCCCGAGGCCGCCAACAAGCTCGACGAGTGGCTCTCGGGGGAGCTGTCCGACTGGGATATTTCCCGGGACGCTCCTTATTTCGGCTTCGAGATTCCCGGCGCGCCGGGCAAATTCTTCTATGTCTGGCTGGACGCGCCCATCGGATACATGGGCAGCTTCCGCAACCTGTGCGACCGCACCGGGCTCGATTTCGAGGCGTTCTGGGACAGGGACCAGGCAGCCCGGGAACAGACCGAGCTTTATCACTTCATCGGCAAGGACATCCTCTACTTTCACGCCCTGTTCTGGCCCGCGGAGCTGCATCACGCAGACTATCGCACCCCCACGGCCGTGAATGCCCACGGCTTTCTCACCGTGAACGGCCAGAAAATGTCCAAGTCCCGCGGCACGTTCATCACTGCCCAGAGTTATCTCGCCCATGGCCTCAACCCCGAATGGCTGCGCTATTACTACGCCGCCAAGCTCAATGCCAGCATGGAGGACATCGACCTCAGCCTGGACGACTTCATCGCCCGGGTGAATTCGGACCTCGTAGGCAAGTACGTCAATATCGCAAGCCGCGCCGCGAGCTTCCTGGGCAGACGCTTCGACGGGCGCCTGTCAACCGATTCCGAACAGGGGTCTGAAGGCCGCGGTTTTCCGGCGCTGCAGGATGCCGGGCAGGTGCTCGCCGACCTCTACGAGACACGGCAATTCAGCGCCGCCCTGCGGTTGATCATGATGGCCACCGACGAACTCAACCAGGCGTTCGATCGCGCCCAGCCCTGGAACTTGGGCAAGGACCCTTCCAAGACTGCCCAGTTGCATTCCGTCTGCACCCAGGCGATCAACGCCTTCCGCATCCTGACCATTTATCTGAAGCCAGTGCTCCCCAAGCTGGCCGCAGACGTGGAGGCGTTTCTCAACGTGCCGCCGCTGACCTGGGCCGATAGCAGGAAGCTGCTGCCGGGCGGGCACCCCATCCGCGAATACCGGCACCTCATCACCCGGGTGGAGCAGCGGCAGATCGACGCCCTGATCGAGGCCAACCGCGAGAGCATGAAGGCCGCGCCAAAGCCGGAATCCCACTCCCAGGCGCGGCATGCGGAGTCCCAGGTTCACCACCAGCCGGAAGTGATCAGCATCGACGACTTCGGCAAGGTGGACCTGCGCGTGGCGCGCATCGTGGACGCGGAGCACGTGGAAGGGGCCGACAAGCTGCTCAAACTCACCCTGGATATCGGCACCGAGACACGCACGGTATTCGCCGGTATCAAGTCAGCCTACGTCCCCGGGCAACTGAAAGGGCGGCTCACCGTCATGGTGGCCAACCTCGCGCCGCGCAAGATGAAATTCGGAATGTCCGAGGGAATGGTGCTGGCGGCCGGGGATGGCACCGGGCTTTACCTTCTCGCACCGGATTCCGGGGCACAGCCTGGGATGAAGGTGAAGTAGAGAAGTCCGGGGCTTTTGCCCATAATACCGGCGTGATGGAGCCCGAACTTCGCGCGGTTTCGCCAGTCCCCCGGCCGGTGGCTCCCCATGCTTGACCGGTCGAACCGAACATTCATCTGCAGCGTGGTATTCCTCGACATCGCGGAATACTCCCGGAAGCCGGTGGCGGAGCAGATCCGCCTCAAGGACCGGTTTAACGCGCTGATAGCCGAAGCCATCAAGGACATCGCTGTCAACGACCGCATCGTGCTCGACACCGGCGACGGCGCCGCGATCAGCTTCCTCGGCGACCCGGAGGATGCCCTGTTCGTGGCGATCAGCATCCGGGACGCGGCCGGCGCGAGGGATGGCGATGGTCCTCCGGCGATCCCCATTCGCATCGGAATCAACCTCGGCCCGATCCGGCTGATCAAGGACATCAACGGCCAGCCCAACATCATCGGCGACGGCATCAACGTGGCGCAGCGTGTCATGGGCTTCGCCCAGCCCGGGCAGATTCTGGCCTCCCGCTCCTATCACGAAGTCGTATCCTGTCTCAGCGACGACTACGCCAGGCTTTTCAGCTACGAGGGATATCGCACCGACAAGCATGTGCGCGCCCATGATATCTACGCAGTGGGCCAGCCGGGACGCGACCTGCGGGAGTTCCGCGAAGCGGGGCGCGGCAAGTCGCCCGGCGATGCGGACACCCTCCCCCTCAGCCAGATGGCGCGGAAAGCAAAGAATGCGCGACGGAAGTCGCGCCTGCGCTGGGCCGCCTTGGCTGTGGCCGTGGTGGCGATTCTCGCGACCGGCGGATTGATACGGTCCTTCAAGCACCGCGACACGGGGACGGAAGTGGGTGCCGCGGGAGTGCGGATCGTTCCCCCAATTACCCCCCGCGTGGAAAATGGGTCCACGGCGCCGCCGAAGGTTGTAACACCCCAGGAGGCGGAGGCAACTGACCCGGTGCCAGCGGGGACCCCCGCAGCGCAATTGCTTGTCCAGGTGCTGCCCTGGGGAGAGGTCTACGTCGATGGAAAGCTGATGGGGGTGTCGCCGCCCCTGCGGGTCGTCGACGTGAAAGCAGGCCGGCACGTGGTGGAGCTGCGAAACACCGGTTTTCCCCCACACACCGAACTCGTTGTCGCCAGACCGGCTGAAAAGATCCGGATCCGGCATCGCTTCCGCCAGGAACAGGCGCCATGACGCTGCCGCGCATGCTTCTCGTGTCAGCGGCTGTCTGTGCGCTTGCCGGCTGCGAATCCATGCCCGCCCAGGTTCAGACCCAGGTCGAGGAGGTCAAATCCCTGTTCACGGTTGACGGCACGAAGGATCTCGCCGAGGGAATCCGCCAGTACGAGGACGGACAGTACCGTGGGGCACAAAGGCATCTGCAGGCGGCGCTGGATGCCGGCCTCTCGTCCAGAGCGGACCGCATCAAGGCCCACAAGTATCTGGCCTTCAGTTACTGCGTCACTGATCGCGAGCGGCAGTGTCGCGAAGAATTTCGAAATATCTTGAATCTCGATCCCCGGTTCGAGCTGGATCCGGCCGAGGCGGGACATCCCCTGTGGGGGCCGGCGTTCCGCAGCGTGAAGGCCGAGCGTCAGTAGGGCAAGGCACGTGCCGAAACAGAAGGAATCTTCCAAAGCGCTCACCTTCGGCCGCTACGAGGTAATCGTTGAACTTGGGAAGGGCGCCATGGGCCTGGTCTACAAGGCCCGGGATCCCATGCTCGAGCGCGTCGTGGCCATCAAGACCGTCAACCTCTCCATGGATGCCGAGGAACTCGGAGAATACGAGGGCCGATTCAATCAGGAGGCCCGGGCGGCCGGCAGCCTCAATCATCCGAATATCGTCACCATTTACGACGTGGGCAAGGCCGGCAACCTCGCCTTCATGGCGATGGAGTTCCTGCAAGGACGCGACGTGCGCGCCATGATCGCGGGCGGCAAAGCGCTCCCGGCCTCGCAGGCGGTGAGCATCGCGGCGCAGGTCGCGGAAGGGCTCGCCTACGCCCACGAGCACGACGTCATCCACCGCGACATCAAGCCTGCCAACATCATGGTGGTCCGCGACGGCCTGGTCAAGATCATGGATTTCGGTATCGCCCGCATGCGCTCCGGTGATGTGCAGACCCAGAGCGGCGTGGTACTCGGATCCCCGAAATACATGTCGCCGGAGCAAGTCCAGGGGAAACGCGCGGATCAGCGCTCCGATCTCTTCTCCCTGGGCGTAGTGCTCTACGAGATGCTCACCGGCAAGGCGCCGTTCGAAGGCGAAAACATGACGGCGATCATGCTGCAGACCCTCAATTTCAATCCGGATCCCCCAAGCCGTGTCAATCCGGCGCTACCCGAGATACTGGACTTCATCGTCGCCAAGGCCCTGGCCAAGCGCCCCGACGACCGTTACGCAACTGCCAGGGACATGGCCAGCGATCTGAGAGAATGCGAGAAGGCTTTGCGCGGGGAAGCCAATGCTCCCCTGATCGCGCCAAGGCGGATCCATTCCCTCCCGGACGACCTGGCCCGGCATCTAGAATCGGAGGAAGAAGCGGAGGACGCGGATGCCCCGCGCTCCCGACGCAGTGACACCGATGACCTGCACTTGGCTCGCCCCCTCCCGATCTCCCGGGCGTTCGACTCCCTTGACGCAACCCGGCGCCTGGCCGCCGCCGTCGGCTTGGAAGAAGGCTCGGAAGGTGCGTCGCCCCCCTCGGGAGGCGAGTCGAAGGCGGATTCCATGGCGCCCGTGGTCTCCTACAGGGTCTCCGAGGCCCTGCCCCAGCCTACGCTGGCGGGCTGGCGGCCAAAGGGCATGACGCGGCGGCAGAAAGTCATCGTGGTAACAGCGCTGGGCGCGGCCCTTGCCATTGCCGCCCTGATGATCGCAACCTGAACCGGTGAAGCGGAGGTGCCCGGGCGCTGGAAACAAAAAAGGCGGCCGAAGCCGCCTTTTCTCTTGTTTTCACCGGGCGTCACGGCTTGATATACGCGTACCCCTCCCGCTGCTGGAGCTTGGCCAGCTCGGCCACTCCCGAAGGCACGAACTTGGCCTCTGGGATGAACTGAGACTTCTCCAGGTTGCGGCGCTTGAGCGTGATCTCGCAGACGTCGAAGGTCACGCCCTTGCCCTTCAACTCCTCCACCGTAATGTTGTAGGGGTTGCCGTTCTTGTCCTTGGCACCCTCCATCAGGAAGTCCACGCCCTGGGAGTGGCTGACCACCACGATCTTGGCCTGGGGATTCACCTCCAGGTGATTTCCGATGTTTCGCAGGGCGGCCCGGGCGTCCGCGCTATCGTTGACGTGATAGACGACCTTATCAGGAGCGACAGAATCCTCAGCGGCGGCGGCGGTCGTCCCGTAGGCCGAGAGCAGGAGAGCAGCAGCGGCGATTATGAACTTGAGCGATTTGGGGGTCATGGTCATCTCCTCGAGTAATTGTTGACACCAGCGGTCAAGATAATCGAGCCGAGGGTTTTTATCAACTGGCGAGTATGAATAAAATTACCTTATCCTTCCATTCATATCATTTTGAACGATGCCGGTAATCAAGCACTTGCGCATCTTGGGGCGGGTCCAGGGCGTCTGGTTCCGGGAGTCCATGCGCCAGGAAGCGGAGCGGATCGGGGTTACCGGCTGGGTGCGCAACTGCGGCGACGGCTCGGTGGAGGCCATGGTCCAGGGGGAACCCGAGTCGGTGGAGCGTCTCGTTCAGTGGGCCTGGCGCGGCCCGGATCAGGCCCGGGTCACCAGCGTCCAGGTGCAGGACGGTCAGGGCAGCTTCACCCGCTTCGAAAAAATACGCTAGGGCGAGGCCCCGCCCGGCTACTGGTAAATCACCCGCACGTTCTCCGGGCGCAAAGAGGCCGCAAGCGACTGCAGCAGGCCTTCCTGCGGGTTGACGCGCCATCCCTCGCCCAGCTCCAGCTCGCAAGCCGCCTCGCCGTTGCGGTAGCTGATGACCACCGGACAGTTCCCGTTGCGGTAGGGAGCCAGCACCCCCTTGAGCTTCTCCGGGCTTGCTTCTCCGTTGCAGGTCAGGTACACGGCGCGGGCGAAACGCGACCGCGCCGCCGCCAGGTCGTGCAGCTTGTCGGCGGTAACCCGCAGCCCGCCGGAGAACTCGTCGTGGCTGACCTTGCCCTCCACCACCAGCAGCTGGTCCTCCTTGATCCAGGCCCGATTCGCCTCGAACACCTCGGAGAACACTGCCACCTCCACCTGGGCCGTGGCGTCGTCCAGCAGAATGACCGCCATGCGTCCGCGGCGGGTCTGTTGCAGGCGCACGCTGTTGATAATGCCGGCCATGAGCACGGGACTTGAGGCCGGCGCAAGCTGCGCCAGCCGCTGTTTCACGAATTCCGCCGCTTCCCCCTGGTACGCCGCGAACGGATGACCACTGAGGTAGAAACCCAGGCTGGCCTTCTCATGGGCCAGCCGTTCTTTCATATCCCATTCCGGCGCCTCCAGCAGTCCTGGGGGGGCCGCCGCATCCTCGCCGAACAGGCTGTTCTGGGATGCGGCGCGCAGCTGCTGCTCTGCCGCTTCCATCGCGATGCCCACCGACGCCAGCAGCCGCGCCCGGTTTGGGTCCAATTCGTCGAAAGCGCCGGCGCGAATCAGCGACTCCACCACGCGCCGGTTCACGATGCGCGAATCGACCCGCCGGCAGAAATCAAATAGGTCGCGGAAGGGACCGCCGGATTCCCGCTGGCGCACAATGGCCCCGATGGCAGCTTCCCCCGTCCCCTTGACGGCGCCCAGGCCATAGCGCAGGGCCTCGCGATCCACGGGCACGAACCGGTACTCGGAGGAATTGATGTCCGGCGCAAGCACCTTCAGCCCGTTCGCCCGGCAGTCCTCGTAAAAGCCCCGCACCTTGTCGGTATCGTCCATCACCGCCGACAGGTTGGCGGCCATGAATGCGGCCCCGTGGTGCGCCTTAAGGTAAGCGGTGTGATAAGCGATCAGGGCGTACGCGGCGGCATGGGACTTGTTGAAGCCATAACCCGCGAACTTCTCCATCAGCCCGAACAGCTCCTCGGCGGCCCGCCGGGCCATGCCCCGCTTGACCGCGCCATCAACGAAGATGTCCCGGTGCTTGGCCATCTCCTCCGGCTTCNNTGCATGACCTGTTCCTGGTAAACCATGATCCCGTAGGTGGGCCCCAGGATCGGCTCCAGGCGCCGGTCAGGAAATTCCACTCGCTCCTGGCCGTGCTTGCGCCTGATGAAGTCCGGGATCAAATCCATGGGACCGGGCCGGTAGAGCGCCACCAGTGCGATGATGTCCTCGAAGCGGTCGGGCCTGGCGCGCACCAGCATGTCCTTCATGCCGCGGGATTCCAGCTGGAATACCCCCACCGTGTTGGCGCGCTTGAGGATCTCGTAGGCCGCCCGGTCGTCCAGGGGGATGGTCTCGAGCGCCAGCGGGGAGGCCGGTTCCAGCCGGCGCACGTAGCGCAGGGTCCAGTCCAGGATCGTCAGGGTGGTGAGCCCGAGAAAGTCGAATTTCACCAATCCGATCTTCTCCACGTCGTCCTTGTCGAACTGGCTCACCGGTATTTGCGACCCCTCCGCGCAATACACCGGGCAGAAGTCCGTGAGCTTGCCCGGAGCGATGAGCACACCGCCGGCGTGCATTCCCACGTTCCGGGTTAGCCCCTCCAGTTGCTCCGCCAGTTCCAGGAGTTGGCGCGTCTCCTCGTCCGCCGCTTCCCGTTCATTGAGCTGGGGCTCCAGTTCCCGCGCGTACAGCGTCTCCCTGTCGTCGGGATCGTCCCGCTTGCGCAGCGTGACCGTCCTCCCCGGCTGGAACGGTATCAGCTTGGCCAGTTCGTCGGTGCGCCCGTAGCTCCATTCCAGGATGCGCCCCACGTCCCGCACCACCGCTTTCGCCGCCATGGTCCCAAAGGTGGCGATCTGGGATACCGATTCCTCCCCGTATTTCCTGCGGACATAATCGATCACCCGGTCCCGGCCGTCCTGGCAGAAGTCCACGTCGAAGTCCGGCATGGACACCCGCTCGGGATTGAGGAAGCGTTCGAACAGCAGGCCGTAGCGTATGGGGTCCAGATCCGTGATCCCGAGGCTGTAGGCCACCAGCGAGCCGGCGCCGGAGCCGCGACCGGGTCCCACCGGCACCCCATTGGATTTCGCCCAGTTGATGAAATCGGCCACGATCAGGAAGTAGCC
>DKBC01000144.1 GCA_002451065.1 Betaproteobacteria bacterium UBA6910 | reverse complement strand
ATGCCGATCTCCGCGCCCAGGCCGTACTCGAAACCGTCGGCGAAGCGCGTCGAGGCGTTCACCATCACCGAGCTGGAATCCACTTCGGCCAGGAAGCGCCGCGCGCGGGTGTAATCCTCGGTGACGATGGCGTCCGTGTGCTGGGAGCCGTATTGATTGATGTGAGCGATGGCCTCGTCCACGTCCTTCACCACCTTCACCGCCAAAATCGCCGCCAGGTACTCCGTATACCAGTCGTCCTCGGTGGCGGGCTTCATCTGCGGCAAGATGGCCCGGGACTTGTCGCAGCCCCGCAGCTCTACGCCCTTGTCGAGATAGACCTTGCCGATCCGCGGCAGGAATTCCCGGGCAATGCCCTCCGCCACCAGCAGGGTCTCCATGGTGTTGCAGGTCCCGAGGCGCTGGGTCTTGGCGTTGTCGGCGATGCGCAGCGCCTTGTCCAGGTCGGCCCGGTCGTCCACGTAGACATGGCAGTTGCCGTCCAGGTGCTTGATCATGGGGACGCGGGACTCGCGGATCAGGCGCTCGATGAGGCCCTTGCCGCCCCGGGGAACGATCACGTCCACGAAGTCGCGCATGGTGATGAGTTCGCCCACCGCCGACCGGTCCGTGGTCTCGATCACCTGCACCGCCGTCTCCGGCAGACCTGCCGTCTTCAGTCCCTCCCGCACGCAGGCGGCGATGGCCTGGTTGGAATGGATCGCTTCCGAACCCCCGCGCAGGATGGTGGCGTTGCCGGCCTTGAGGCAAAGCCCCGCGGCGTCGGCGGTGACGTTGGGCCGCGCCTCGTAGATGATGCCGATGACGCCGAGCGGCACCCGCATCTTGCCTACCTGGATGCCGGTGGGACGGTAGTTGAGGTCCGTGATCTCGCCCACGGGGTCGGGGAGCGCCGCGATCTGCTTCAGCCCCTCGGCCATGCCGGCAACGGTGTTCTGGGTCAGCGTGAGGCGGTCCACCATGGCCGGCTCCAGGCCTTTCTCCTTCGCCGCCGCTACGTCTTGCGCGTTGGCCGCCAGCAGCTTCCCGGCGTCGCGCCGGATCGCCTCCGCCATCACCGTGAGGGCATTGTTCTTGGTGCGGGTGTCGGCTTTGGCCATGAACCGCGACGCGGCCCGCGCCTCGCGCCCCACGGCCTGCATGTAAGCCTTGATATCAACGATGTCCATGGCGTCTCGTCCTTCGCGAGGCATCCATTCTAGCCCCGATGCCGCGGCCGGGTCACGGCTTACCAGCCGCCCCCGCCTCCGCCCCCGCCTCCGCCGCCCGAGGAGCCACCGCCCCCGGAGCTGCTGCCGGGCGGAGACGAGGCGGAAGAGATGGCGCCGGAAAGGCCGCCCCCCACCGCACCGGCGAACGCGCCCGGCGACGACGCGTTCCAGGAGGGACCGCTGTACCAGGACGGTGCCGAACCGCTGCTCTCGCCCCGGCTCCGCGCGAGGACTTCAGCGAACTGCTCCGCCCACTGGTTTTCCACGCCCAGCGCCAGCGCATAGGGCAGGTATTTTTCGAACAGCTCCGGCGTGCGCTGGGGGGGATTCATCAGGTTCAGCCGGTCCCTCTCCGCCACCGAAAGGTACATGCGGAAACCCGCCAGCGCGTCGTACAGCGGCCGGCCCAGGCGGGTCGGAGCCTTGAGGAGTTGATAGAAAAGGTAATTGAGTCCCGCCAGGACGAGCAGCAGGGCCGCCAGCACCGGGGAGCTTGCGTAGAGCGCTCCCAGCCCGAACACCTCGCCGGCAAAAAAGGGCACGGAGAAAGCCGTGATCAGCAGCGCCGGAAGCAACTGGAGCGACTTGCCGCCGAACACCTCGCGCCACGTCGAAGCGGCTTTAACCGCGAGGGCGTAGACGCCGAAGGTCCATCCCGTGAGCCACACCAGCAGGAAGAGCGCGATTACCGCGTTCTCCGGGTTGCGGGGCCCACCCGCCATCAGGGTGGCAATCGTGACGAACAGCCCGGGAATCAGCCAGGGACCGTTGGTGACGAAATGGCGCTTGAGGTGCTCCTTCTTGAGCTCTTTCCGCAGCGCCTTGCGCGCTTCCCGCACCTGCGCGTGGTTCCCCGCCGTAAGCGCCAGGGTTCCCTGGGGCTGGGCCCTGAGTCTTGCCAGCAGGGCGGCTTCGTCGTTGGTGGGCGGGTCCGGCGCCGGGCGCGGCCTGAGCTTCACGGTGAAATCCCTGCGACGCTCCTCCTCGATGGCGAGGTGCCCTTTGACGCCGAGGCTGATGAGCGCCGCGGCGAAGGCCCGGTCGTCGAAACCCATGCGCGTCAGGAAGCGGGCGTCAGCGGGAGAGATTTCCCGGGGCGGCTCGAAGCGCGGGATAATGACTCCGCCCTCGGGATCGCGCCCCACCCAGAACCAGGCCAACGCGTAATACGCGAGGAGCACCAGCAGCCCGCCGAGCCCCGGCCTCCACTCCGGGAACTCCTCGGACCATTGGCCGACCCGCGCCGCCAGGTCCGGCTCGGGTACGATGCCCTTGGGAAAGCCGACGACGATGGTAAGCCCCTGGTGGGTGAGCAGGGGCGCCGTGGTGCGGAACGTCGCGTTGCCCTCGGCATTGACGGCGGCCACCAGGTCCCGCCGCTTCTCGCCCTGGAATCCGGTGTAGCCCTCGAGCCGAAGGTCGCCGGCGGCCACGCCGGCGGGCAGGCGCACCGTGGCGCTCGCCGACTCGATGGGAAACTCCCAGCCGTTGCCGGTGACGTTCCAGTAGAGCTCATCGTGGTCGGGAAAGAAGCCGAGCTGGCGGTCGGTGCGGTAGCTGATGGCGTATTCGTATTCGCCGGGCGGAAGCGTCGCCTCGGGGCGGCCGATGTAGACCCGGGTGCCGTTGGAGCGGTTCTCGGCGCGCCACGGCTCCGGACGGCCGTCTCGGGCAACCTCGAGCACCGTGAACGGCACCCGGCGTTGGCCCAGCGCGCCGAGGTAAGTCGTGGGGAAGTCGCGATAGATGCCGCGCTTGATCTGCTGGCCCGCCGCCACCACGCGGATGGTCTCGGTCACCGTGAGCGAGCCGTCCGCCGCCACCGCGATGTCGGCGTGGTAGGAGAGGATTCGTTCCGGCTCGGCCCGGGCCGGC
>DKBC01000266.1 GCA_002451065.1 Betaproteobacteria bacterium UBA6910 | reverse complement strand
TTGGTCATGGACTGCACCACCACCGGGGCCCCGCCGCCAATGACCACATGCGCGATGCGCACGGCGTGCGCCGCGCGCCGTGCGCCGGAAACCGGATGCACGGGGACACCGCCGCTCATGGCGCGCGCCGACCCGGATTCATTTGAGGGTCACGCGCGCGACGCCGACCCTGGAATGGGGCTCCAGGTCCACGGGCTCGCCGTTATAGAAAACCCGGACCAGGGATGCGTTCCCGACAACCAGGGACAGGGGCGGATTTCCCTCCACCGTCCTGGTCGAGCCGCCCCGGTTAAGCTGGGAATGGATCGTTTTTCCGGCACGATCGCGGACCTCCACCCAGGAGTCCCCCTCGAACTCCAGGCGAATCTTGCCGGAGGCGGGTGTCGGCGGGGGTTCCGCCGCGGCTGGCGGCGCCCCGGGTTCGGTGGTGCTCGGCGGCGACGCCACTTCCATGACCGGAGCCGGGGGTGGAATCGGTATTGGCTGCACCGCGATGACTGGCTCCGGGCCGGGCTGCGGCGCCGGCGCCGGCACCGCCACCGGCGCGGGCGTCACCGTCGGCGGCGTGGTCACCATTTCCCATCCCTGGGGCAGGTATTCCTGGTAGCCCTCGAATACCAGCAGACCCAGCGCCAGCAGCAACAGCGCTCCAAGTGCCGCCACCCGGCTCCAGGACCTCTTTTGGACCGTGGGGAAAGGAATCTCCTTCGATTCCGGCGCGAGCTGCGAGCGCTCGTGGACCGGCGCGTAACCGTTCAGGGTTTCCAGCAGCGGTTCCGGCTCGATCTGGAGCAGCCGCGCGTAATTGCGAACGAAACCCCTAACGAAGGGCCCCCCGGGCAGCCGGTGGTACTCGTCCGCCTCGATGGCTTCCACCTGCCTTGGCGAAAGCCGAAGCAGGCGCGCCACGTCCGCGACGGACATGGCCAGGCGTTCGCGAGCGCCCCTGAGAAGCTCTCCCGGCCTCGGCCCCGGGGGGGCGATATCCTGAGTGTTTTCCCCTGGTTCTTCCATCAGTTGTATTTGCCGCTCTGCAGAAGCTGTGCCTGAGGAGAATTGGGGAAGTCGCGGCGCAACTGCCGTCCCGCATCGGCTTCCGATTGCCGGTCCCCGAGCTTTCGGTGCACCCGCACGGCGAGCCACAGGCTCTCCGCGGTGGGCGCGCTGACCTGAGCATAGCGGTCGAGGTGGGTCCGCGCCTCCTTATAATCGCCTCTCTCATAGCTCACATCGGCCAGACCCAGCATCGCCCGGCCGAAGTTAGGCCTGGCCTTGAGCGCCTGTGCGTAATACCCGTCCGCCGCCGCCAGGTCGCCCCTGCCGCGGGCGCAGTCACCCGCGTTGTTCAGCGCCTTCTCGGGCGTCTGATAGAGGGGATTGCGCAGCGCGAGCATGAACTGCTTGATGCCCTCGTCCGCGCGATCGGTGCGGCAGAGGAACCAGCCGTAGTTGTTGCGGACGTCCGAGTCGTTGGGATTGATGGCGATGGCGCGGTCGAAAGACTGCTGGGCGGAGGCGTTTTCACCCAACTGCATGTAGGTCAGCCCCAGCATGTTGAGGGCTGGCACGTAGCTGGAGTCGTCCTGGAGCGCCTTGTTTGCCTCCTCCAGCGCTACCGCGTAGTTGCGCCCGGCGTAGTACATGGCGGCGAGCCGGGTATGGAGCTGGGCCTTTTCGTTGGGAGATTTCTGCCCCTGGATCTCCCGCTGCTCGTACGGAACCGAGATGTCCGAGGGCTCGGGCTGCGTCGCGCAGCCTCCGGCCAGGGCCAGGGCCAGGAGCGCTTGCCAGGGTCGTGTCATCGTGTGGTCTCCGCCGCGAGCCGCCGTGTGCGCTCGCGGACCCTCCCCGCCAGCTGGCCGCACGCGGCATCAATGTCGTCGCCCCGGGTCCTGCGCACGGTCGCGATCCGTCCCGCCTGCCCCAGGATGTCACGGAAACGGCGCACGGCGTCCGGCGCAGATCGGGTGTAGCCGGAATGCGGAAACGGGTTGAAGGGAATCAGGTTGAATTTACAGGGGACGTCCTCGGTAACCGCCACCAGTTCCCGGGCATGCCGCGGATGGTCGTTGACGCCGTCAAGCAGCACGTACTCGAAGGTGATAAAGTCCCGCGGCGCGCCGGCACGCTGCCATTTGCGGGCCGCCGGCGACGCCGAATCCGTCGATTCCGCCGCCTCCAGGTAGCGCCGGCACGCCGCCATCAGCTCGCGCAGCGGGTACTTGCGGTTCACCGGCACCAATTCATCCCGCAGCCCGTCGTTGGGCGCGTGCAGCGAGACCGCCAGGGCCACCGGACACTCTTCCCGCAGCCGGTCCATGTTGGGAACGATGCCCGAGGTGCTGACCGTGACTCTGCGCCGCGAAAGCCCGTAGGCGTGATCATCGAGCATCACATGGAGCGCGGGAATCACGTTGTCGAGATTGAGCAGGGGCTCACCCATGCCCATGAACACCACGTTGGAAACCGCGCGATCACGCTTGTGCACGGCGCCCAAGGCCTTGTTGGCCCACCAGAGTTGTCCCAGGATCTCCCCCGCCGTCAGGTTGCGGTTCAGCCCCTGCCTGCCGGTGGAGCAAAAGGTGCAGGCCATGGCGCAGCCCACCTGGGAAGAAACGCACAAGGTACCCCGCTCCTGCTCCGGGATAAAAACCACCTCCACCGCGTTCCCCCCGCCCGCCGAGAGCAGCCACTTTTGGGTGCCGTCGCTGGCCACACTGTGGCGCAGCAGCTCCGGGGGCAATACTCCGGCCACTCCCGCAAGCCTTTCCCGAAACGCCTTCGCCAAGTCGGTCATGGACGCGAAGTCATCGGCCCCGTATTGGTGAATCCACTTAAGAAGCTGGCGCGCGCGGAAAGGCTTCTCCCCGAGATCGGTGATCAAACCGGTGAGGCGCTCCAGATCGTAGTCCAGCAAATTCAACGTCATGAACTTCAGTCCACCGCAACCGCGCAAAGTTCGCAAAGGGTCCGCAAGGAAACTCCAGTTTGCCAAGAATCATCAACCCGTCTCCGAGTCGTCTCGGCGCCGACCCGCGTCCGCGGTTTCCTCGTCAGCGGGAGTAGACCTCGTAGCCCGGGAAGAAATAGCCGATCTCGAAGGCCGCCGTCTCGGGCCCGTCCGAGCCGTGGACGGCGTTGGCGTCGATGCTCTGGGCAAAATCCGCCCGAATGGTCCCGGCCGCCGCCTGCTTCGGGTCCGTGGCGCCCATCAGGTCCCGGTTCCTCTGAATGGCACCCTCCCCCTCCAGCACCTGGATCATCACCGGGCCCGAGGTCATGAACTTTACCAAGTCGTTATAAAACGGACGCCCCTTGTGCACCGCGTAGAAGCCCCCGGCCTCGGCCTCCGAAAGCCAGGTCATCCTGGCGGCGACTATCTTCAAGCCGTTGCTTTCGAAACGGGAATAAATCTTTCCTATCACGTTCTTGGCCACGGCGTCGGGCTTGATGATGGAAAGGGTGCGCTCAACGGGCATTCCAGGCTCCTGATAGTTGACAGTCAGTTCTAAGCATTTTATGAAACGTATTATTTTAACAATGATTTTCCTCGTTTCCTACCCGTAGACGCGCCCCCGGGCGAGAACAAAAAAGCCCGGCCGCAGCCGGGCTCTTGAAGACGCCTTGCTTCGAAATCTACCCGGCCCCCATGAGCAGGTTGGGAAGCCACAGGGAAATCGCGGGGACATAGGTGATCAGCAGCAGGAACGCCAGCATCACCAGGATCCAGGGGGCGCAGGCTTTGGTGACCTCGGTCAGCCCCATGTTGGCGATGCCGCTCGCCACGTACAGGTTGAGCCCCACCGGCGGGGTGATCATCCCGATCTCCATATTCACTACCATGATGATGCCCAAATGAATGGGATCAATCCCCAACTTCATGGCCACCGGGAACAGAATCGGCGCCGTGATCAGCAGGATCGACGACGGTTCCATGAAATTGCCGGCTATCAGCAGCATGATGTTCACCACGATCAGGAACATCCAGGGCTCAAGGCCCATGCCGGTGATCCAGTCCGCCAGGGCCTGGGGAATCTGCTCGAAGGTGAGCAGGAAGGAGAACAGCACCGCGTT
>DKBC01000365.1 GCA_002451065.1 Betaproteobacteria bacterium UBA6910 | reverse complement strand
GTGCGCGGCATCGAGAAGCCGCCCGCGGGCATGGGCTGGCAGGAATACGCCTGGCGGCGCCTGACCGAATCCAATCCCTTCCCGGCGGTGATGGGCCGGGTCTGCCCGGCGCCCTGCGAGTCGGGGTGCAACCGCAACGAGGTGGAGGACCATGTGGGCATCAACTCCGTGGAGCACTTCCTCGGCGACTGGGCCATCGCCAACAACATGCAATTCAGGAAGCCGGAGCAGAGCAGCGGAAAGAAGGTGGCCCTCATCGGCGCCGGCCCCGCGAGCCTGGCCTGCGCCTACCAGCTGGCCCTCAAGGGGCACCAGTGCGTGGTGTTCGACGACCACGAGCTGGCCGGCGGCATGATGCGCTACGGCATCCCGGGCTTCCGTACGCCCCGGGAGACTCTGGACGCGGAAATCCAGCGTATCTTCAATCTGGGGGTGGAGTTCCGCGGCAATACCCGCATCGGCAAGGACGTCACCCTGGAGCAGCTGCGCAAGGAATTCGACGCGGTGTTCGTGGGCCTCGGGGCCCAGGCCGGCCGCGCCCTGCCATGCCCCGGCTCGGACGCCCCCAACGTGGTGACCGCCATGGCCTTCCTGCGGGCCTTCAACGACGGGCGCATGCGCCATGTCGGCAAGAAGGTGGCGGTGGTGGGCGGCGGTGACGTGTCCATCGACGTGGCCACGGTGGCGCGGCGCCTGGGGCACATCGAGAAGGCCCACGAGAAGGACCGCCCCGAGTACGTGATCATGGGCCACGTGGCTCACGACGTGGCGGAGATCTCCGCCAAGCAGGGCGCCGAGGTGATCCTTACCAGCGTCATGCCCCGGGAGACCATGGAGGCCAACAAGCACGAGGTGGAGGCGGCCCTGGCGGAGGGCATCGAAATCCGCAACGGCCTGGTCCCGGTGGAGGTGCTGAAAGGGCCCGATGGCCGAGCCCGCGGCGTCAAGGTGGCCGAGTGCGAGGCCAAGATCAAGGGCGGCAAGCTGGAGATCAACGTCAAGCCCGGCACCGAGTACGAGATCGAGGCCGACCTCGTGGTCTCCGCCATCGGCCAGGCGGTGGACTGGACCGGCATGGAGGATTTCAAGAACGAGCGCGGCATGGCCAAGGCCGACAAGAACTACCAGATCCAGGGTCAGCCGGGGGTATTCACCGGTGGCGACGTGATCCGGCCGCACCTGCTCACCACCGCCATCGGCCACGGCTGGATCGCGGCCGAGGGCATAGACGCCTACCTCACCGGCCACGAGCTGGAAAAGCGCGCCAAGGTGGACGTCCACTACTTCGACATGGTGCGCAAGCTGGTGGAGACCGGCCATGCGCCGGAGGAGATTCACGAGCCCCTGCGGGGCACCGATTCCAGCAAGGGCGCGGTGCACAACTACGACGACCGCTCGGCTCGCTACATCATCCCCCATGAGGACCTGTTCCTCGGGCACTTCGGGTTCGTGGAGCGCAAGAAGCGCAAGATGACCCACATCTCACCGGAAGAGGTGCTGGGCAATTACCAGGAGCGGATCGAAACCCTCTCCGAGCAGGACGCGGTGGCGGAAGCCAAGCGCTGCATGAGCTGCGGACTCTGCTTCGAGTGCGACAGCTGCGTGGTGTACTGTCCCCAGACGGCCGTGTTCCGGGTGAAGAAGAAGGACGCCACCACCGGCCGCTACGTGGACACCGACTATACCAAGTGCATCGGCTGCCACATCTGCCGCGACGTGTGCCCCACCGGGTACATCCAGATGGGGTTGGGGGAATAGCGAAGCATGGGTTTTTTGGGGCGCCTTTCAGGGAGAATCGCCGCGCTGGCCGTCCTCGTTGCCGCGTGTTCCGGCCTGCTTTATGCCGGAGCGGGCAAGGAGGGCGGCCGGACGCCGCTGCCCGCGGTGACCATCGCGAACGGCGACAAGTGCGTGCGCGACACCGAGTGGATGCGCCGCAACCATATGACGCTGCTCATGCACCAGCGCGACGACACCATGTACCAGGGGGTGCGCGGGACGGATGAGGCGTTGCGCAACTGCATCGACTGCCATGCCAGTCCCAAAACCGGCAGCGTGACCGGCAGCGACCAGGCTTTCTGCCAGGGGTGCCACAGCTATGCCGCGGTCTCCCTCGACTGCTGGGACTGCCACAACCCGAAGCTGGCGGGCGCCGGCCAGGGGGCGAAGTAATGAGCGGTTGCAACGACAGCCGCCGCCGCTTCATGGCCGCCGTGGGCGGAGCCTTCGCCACCCTGACCCTGGCGCCGGGCGTGATCCTGATGGCCCAGGCCTACACCCCGGGGGGCGCGGTCTCCGGCGCGCGCCGCTGGGGGCTGCTCATCGACACCACCAGGTGCCCCGATGGCTGCGACGAGTGCGTGACCGCATGCAACACCGAAAACGGCCTGACGACTGCCACCCGGCCCACGGATGCCCAGTGGATCCGCAAGGTCGAGGTCAAGGATCCCGATACGGGCTGGAGCCGCTCGTTCCCGGTCATGTGCCAGCACTGCGAGCATCCGCC
>DKBC01000296.1 GCA_002451065.1 Betaproteobacteria bacterium UBA6910 | reverse complement strand
AGCAGACCGAGGATTACATCACCGGCCGTTTCGGGTAATCGGGGCTCAGGGGCCGGCACTCGCGGTTGTCGCCGCGGTCGGAATCTTGCATGGATTTCCTGCCCGGCTCCCTTTGGCGGCTAGCTTATAGGGTTTTCAACGACTCGCCATTGACCCGATGCCCAGTTCCAGCGGGCGGGAGCCTCCCAAATGCGGCGGACCCTGGGTCCGGTACGACCGGTGATCGTGGTCGGCCGCCGATATCATAAGCTTCCCTTATTGTCGCATTGACCCTCACCCCGGGTGGCCTGTAAAATTCCGCCTCTATGCGTGCAGGGGCCGGGTGATGCGACGGAAGCTGGTGGCGGGCAACTGGAAGATGCACGGGAACCTCGCCTCGAACCAGGCCTTGCTCGACACCATCGCAGCGGGAATGAAGAGAATCCAGGGGATGGACTGCGCGGTCTGCGTGCCTTTCCCCTATCTCCCGCAAGCCCAAAGCCGGTTGCAGCGCACGGAGGTCGCGTGGGGCGCCCAGAACGTGAGCCCCCATGCGCAGGGTGCCTTTACCGGCGAAGTGTCGGCGTCGATGCTGGTGGACTTTGGCTGCCGGTTCGTGATTGTAGGCCATTCAGAGCGCAGGACTCTTTTCGGGGAAGATGATTCGACGGTGGCGGCCAAGTTTATGGCGGCCCAGGGTTCTGGAATCCTGCCAATCCTGTGCGTTGGAGAGACCCTTCAGGAACGAGAGTCTGGGATCACGGCTCAGGTGGTGAATCGCCAGCTGGACGCGGTGCTGGATGCGGCCGGGGTCGCCGCGATGGCCAAGGCGGTCATCGCCTACGAGCCGGTGTGGGCGATTGGCACCGGGCGCACGGCGACGCCCGAGCAAGCCCAGGAGGTTCATGCGCTGTTGCGGGCCCGGGTTTCCGACCGAGACCCGGGGGTGGCGCGGGGGGTGCGGATTCTCTATGGCGGGAGCGTCAAGGCGGGCAACGCGGCCGAGCTCTTTGCCAAGGCGGATATCGACGGTGGATTGATTGGCGGTGCGTCGCTGGTTGCGGACGATTTTCTGGCGATCTGCCGCGCGGCGCAAGGTTGAGCAGGAGAAGATTTTGGATACGCTTATCTGGATTTTGCACATGCTTACGGCGCTGGCCCTGGTCGGGTTCGTCCTGATGCAGCATGGGAAAGGGGCGGACGTGGGTGCCGCCTTCGGCTCCGGGGCCTCCGGCAGCGTGTTTGGCGCGACCGGGTCCGCGAACTTCCTCAGCCGCACAACCGCGATTCTTGCGGTGGTGTTTTTTGTCACCAGCCTGGTGCTGACCTTCCTGTCGTCACGGACTCAAGAGGTGAAGGGATTGATGGAGACGCCCACCGCACAGGAGGTGCCGGCGGCGCCCGCCGCGCAGGAGACGGTTCCCGTTCCCCTGCCCGGCGGCGATTCCGGTTCCAAGGCAAAAGACATACCGAAATAACGCGCGGAATTCGGTAGTACCGAACGTTTCGCGGCCGATGTGGTGAAATTGGTAGACACGCCGTCTTGAGGGGGCGGTGGCGAAAGCCGTGTGAGTTCGAGTCTCACCATCGGCACCAGGGATATATGAAGGGGGACGGGGTTCTGCGGATTGGAGCCCCGTCACTTTATGAGAGGCGGTAGGGGCGCGCGGGTGTCGGGACGTCGAAGCTGCGGCGGATCCCGCCGGAATAACCGGGTGCAATGCGGGGATGCTTGAAAACTACTTTCCGATCCTGCTGTTCATAATTGTCGGCCTCGCGGTGGGTGTGGTGCCCATGGCTGTCGGCTGGTTCCTGGGACCACAGCGGCCGGACGCCGAAAAGCTTTCGCCTTACGAGTGCGGATTCGAGGCCTTTGAGGATGCCCGCATGAAGTTCGATGTGCGCTACTACCTCGTGGCCATTCTTTTCATCCTGTTCGACCTCGAGATCGCATTCCTCTTTCCCTGGGCTATCGTACTGGAGGAGATCGGCATGTTCGGCTTCGTCGCCATGTTGATTTTTCTCGCGATACTCGTCGTGGGATTCATCTACGAGTGGATGAAGGGGGCTTTGGAATGGGAGTAGCGGCGCGAGCTACCGGTGAGGGACCCTGCCCTGCGGGGGTGCGAACAAGCCGAGCGCCGCAACGGTTGGTGGCCTCGCGCGATCATGGTGGGAGAGCACAGAGGGTGCAGCGAAGGAATCCGTGCCATGGGCATTGAAGGAGTCCTCGAGAAGGGCTTTGTCACCACCTCGGCCGACAAGCTCATCAATTACATGCGCACCGGCTCCATGTGGCCGATGACCTTNNGATGGCCGAGCCGCGCTGGGTCATTTCCATGGGATCCTGCGCCAACGGTGGCGGCTATTACCACTATTCCTACTCGGTGGTGCGCGGCTGCGACCGTATCGTTCCTGTGGATATCTACGTTCCCGGCTGCCCACCCGCGGCAGAAGCGCTGCTCTACGGCCTGATCCAGCTCCAGAACAAGATCAAGCGCACCAACACCATAGCCCGATAGCGATCAATCTAAGATGGCGACGCGTCTGAACACTCTTTCTACGCGCCTTCGGGAAGCCCTGGGGGAGAAACTGTCACACCTGGTCGAGCGCTCCGGCGAACTGACTGCCGTTATCGGGGCGGCGGATGCCGCGGACGCGCTGCTGCTCCTGCGTGACGATCCGCAGCTGCGCTTTGAGATTCTGATCGACGTCTGCGGGGTGGACTATTCAGAATATCGGAACGAGCCCCGCGAAGGTAAGCGCTTCGCAGTGGTCTACCACCTGCTCTCGGTCAGCCTCAATCACCGGCTCCGCGTTCGGGTCTTTTGCGAGAGCGACGATTTTCCGGTGGTGGCGTCGGCAATAGATGTGTGGCCGGCTGCCAACTGGTTTGAACGGGAGGCTTTCGACCTGTACGGGATTGTCTTCACGGGCCACCCGGACCTGCGCCGGATCCTCACCGATTACGGCTTCATCGGCCACCCCTTCCGCAAGGATTTCCCGCTCTCCGGAAATGTGGAGATGCGCTACGACCCGGACCAGCAGCGAGTGATTTATCAGCCGGTTTCCATCGAGCCGCGGGAAGTCACGCCTCGCATCCTGCGGGAGGAGCACTACGGGGATGTGAAATGAGTCCAGGTCATGGCTGAAATCCGGGACTACGTGGGGGACTTTAGCTTCG
>DKBC01000134.1 GCA_002451065.1 Betaproteobacteria bacterium UBA6910 | reverse complement strand
ACCGACCACCGCATCAACCTGACTCTCTACAAGATCCAGGCCATCATGGACGGCGACCTGGAAGAGATCGGCGGCGCCCTCATGGCCCAGCACCAGGCCGACCTGCTCGCGGCCATGGCCGAGGAGACGCAGGCCGCGTGACCACCATCGGCGAGGCCCTGGCCGGGGCCGCGTCCAGCATTGCCGCCGCCCTGGAACTGGATTCCGCGAGTGCCCAGGTCGAGGCCCGCAGCCTGCTGCGCCATGCGCTGGGGGTGACTCCCGCCTGGCTCGCGGCCCACGGCCGGGACGCGCTGGAGGAGGGGGCGGAGCGGGCGCGCTTCGGAGCGCTTCTGGCGCGGCGGCTGGGGGGCGAGCCCGTCGCCTACCTTACCGGCGGCCGGGAATTCTTCGGCCTCCATTTCGCGATCACGCCCGCGGTGCTGATACCGCGACCGGAAACCGAAATCCTGGTGGAAGCGGCCCTGGCGCGCATTCCCGCGGAGGAACCCTTCCGCGTGCTGGACCTTGGCACCGGCAGCGGTTGCGTCGCCATCGCCATCGCGCGGCGTCTCCCGCGGGCGGAGGTGACCGCCGTGGACGCTTCGGAGGGCGCTTTGGCAGTGGCACGGGAAAACGCGAACCGGATTCTCGGCCGGGGGCGCCTGCGCCTGCTGCAAGGCGACTGGTTCGCGCCGGTGGCGGGCGAGCGCTTCGATCTCATCGTCGCCAACCCGCCCTATGTGGCGGAAGGCGATCCCCATCTCTCCCGGGGCGACCTGCGCTTCGAGCCGCGCTCCGCGCTGGTGTCGGGGCGCGACGGGCTGGATTGCATCCGGCGCATCGTCCGCCAGGCGCCGGCACACCTGACCCAGGGCGGGTGGCTGCTGTTCGAGCATGGTTACCATCAGGCCGAAAACAGCCGAAACTTGTTGCGCGGAGCGGGGCTCCAAGAAGTCGTTAGCGTCCGCGATCTGTCGGGCACCGAGCGGATCAGCGGCGCCCGGCGGTTGACCCCCCTAACCGGACAAGGCTAGGATTTAGCACATTTTTTGGACACGATAGGAGCATAAGACGACATGAGCGTTCAGGACACGATTCGCCAGCAGGTCACCGGCCACCGGGTGGTGCTGTACATGAAGGGCACCCCGGACTTCCCCCAGTGCGGCTTTTCCGCCAATGCCGTGCGCATCCTGCAGATGTGCGGCGTGCAGGACATCTTCGCCGTGAACGTCCTGGAGGAGCCGGAGATCCGCCAAGGCATCAAGGAATACGCCAACTGGCCCACCATCCCCCAGCTCTACGTGAACGGCGAGTTCGTGGGCGGCTCGGACATCCTGACCGAGATGTTCCAGAACGGTGAACTGCAGAAGGTGCTGAAGAAGGCTGCCTGAGGCAGCCGTTCCCGGTGGAAGGCCGGCGGAAGCCGGCCTTTTGCTTTTTCGGACCCGGATGTCGCGCGACCTGAAGACGTCACGATGGCCGACATCCCCGCGCCGGCGTTCGGTTTTCCGTCACCCGATGCCCGCGGAGCGTTCTGTTACCATCTTCCGAACCAGCTTGACCGCGCCGGGAGACGCCGTGAGGAGGAACGAACATGGGCTGCTGCCACTACTACGCGTTCACTGACGGCGGGGACGTCGCCTTCAACGTGGACATGTCTGCCATGACCTTCGGGTCCGGGTGCCTGGCAGAGGCGGGCGACCAGGCCCGGGCCCTGGGCATGAAACGGGTGGCCCTGTTCACCGACAAGGGCGTGGCGCGCTTTCCTCACGTGGAAACGGTGGCGAAGTCCCTGCGCGCCGCCGGCTGCGACGTGGCGGTGTACGACGAGGTGAAGGTGGAGCCCACCGACGGCTCGTTTCAGGCCGCGACGGGTTTCGCCGCCGAAGGGAAATTCGACGGCTATGTTTCAGTGGGCGGTGGGTCGGTCATAGACACCTGCAAGGCGGCGAATCTGTACGCCACCTATCCGGCGGATTTTCTGGCCTACGTGAACGCGCCCCTGGGCGAGGCCCGCCCGGTGCCCGGTCCCCTCAAGCCCCACATCGCCTGCCCCACCACCTGCGGCACCGGAGCCGAATGCACCGGCATCGCGGTGTTCGACTATCTCGCCCTCAAGGTGAAGACCGGCATCGCCCACCGGCGCATCCGTCCGACGCTGGCGCTCATCGATCCCACCACCAGTTACACCCTGCCCAAGAACGTGGTGGCGGCCAGCGGCTTCGACGTGCTGTCCCATGCCCTGGAGTCCTACACCGCGATTCCCTACACCATGCGCGCCCGGCCCGAGCGGCCCAGCCTGCGCCCCATGAGCCAGGGCGCGAACCCCTGGAGCGACATCGGCTGCCGCAAGGCCCTGGAACTCACGGGGCAGTACATCCAGCGGGCGGTGAGCGACGCGGGGGACCACGAGGCCCGGGACAACATGATGTATGCGGCGGCGCTGGCGGGCATCGCTTTCGGCAACGCCGGCGTGCACGTGCCCCACGGCATGTCCTACGCGGTGGCGGGACTGGTGAAGAGCTTCAACCCCGAGGGCTATCCGAAGGCCGAGCCCCTGGTGCCCCACGGCATGTCGGTGATCGTGAATTCGCCTGCGGTGTTCCGTCACCTGGCCGATGCCTGCCCCGAGCGCCACCTGGAGGGCGCGCGCTGGCTCGGCGCCGACGTGCGCGGTGCCGTCGAGGCGGACGCGGGAGAAGTCCTGGCGACGCACCTGATCAAGCTGATGCAGGTGACGGGCATGCCCAACGGCGTAGGGGGCGTGGGCTACGGTTCCTCGGATCTGGACGCCCTGGCGGAAGGGACTTTTGCCCAGCAGCGGCTGATCAGGAACTCCCCCAAAGCCATGACCGTGGAGTCCCTCAAGCAGCTCTTCGCCGGGGCCATGGCCTACTGGTGAGGCCGGACCACTATCTGGCGGGCAGCGGCGGCAGCGTCATGGGTTCAGGGACGGGAGGCTTGCGCGGCATCCTTGGCATATCTTCGCTGCCAGGCTGAGGTTCCCCGCCCGCCTCCGGGAATGGGGGCTCTCTCGGGAACTGCGGCTGATCTTCCGCCCCCGGCTGCTCGGTTTCTGGCCCCTTCGGAGTCAGCTTCGTAACACGGAGCAGCGAGAATTTCGAAGTCGCCGATGAAAAGAGTTCCGACCCGTCCCGTCCGACAGCGGCTGCGCGCAGGGTGTGCGTCCCAGGCTTGACCCCATTCAATTCGAATTGAGGTCCCCGAAAGCGCTGGGGCCAGGCGGCGCCATCCAGATAGACCGTGATCTCGTGACCCAGGTCGGCGCGCAGGTCCGGGGAAACGGATAACACCACCGGCACGGTGCCCTCCCCCGAATTGTCGCGGATCACTTCCTCGTTGGCCGGATTCTGGACGGCAAGGCCGGAGTAACCGGCAAACGCCGCCGTTCCGGCGCCTACCTGGCCGGTCTCAGCGGCGCCGGGTTTCTGCGGCGCGGCGGGCGCGGGCACCAGCACTTCGGTGGGAATTTCCATGCGCACGCCGCCGGGGCAGGGCGTGTCCGAGTACGCCACACGACCATTTTCGTCCAAACACTTGTACACCGTGGCGGACACCGCCGGCGTTCCCCAGCACAGGCAGGACAACCCTAGCGCGAGTGCCGTGGCTGCGTTCCTCGTCAGAAGGTCTGAAAACATGGGTTAACTCCCCGTTGGCCTGCTTCAAGTATAGGCGGAGGGGCAGGGACCGCCTCAGCGCAACTCCGCCAGCAGCCGGTCCATCAGGGACTCGGCCTGGGACCCGTAGCCGCCGCCGAAAAGGTTGGCATGATTCAGGACGTGGTAAAGGTTGTAGAGCTGCTTGCGGACCCGGTAGCCGGGATCGAGGGGCCATGCAGACTCATAAGCCGCGTAGAACGCCGCCGGGAAACCGCCGAACAGCTCGGTCATGGCCAGGTCGGCCTCCCGGTCGCCGTAATACACGGCGGGATCGAACAGCACGGGTGCGCCGGACCGGTCGTAGCCGTAGTTGCCGCCCCACAGGTCGCCGTGCAGCAGGGAGGGTGTCGGCGCGTATCCGTCGAACAATGGCGTGAGGGATTCCAGGAGCCGCTCACCCTGGGACTGCAGCCTTCCCCGGAAGCCGTTGCGCGCCGCGAGCCGCAGCTGGAATCCGAGTCGCTGCTCCCGCCAGAACGCGATCCAGTCAGGGTTGAGCGCGTTGGGCTGGGGCGTGGAGCCGATGGTGTTGTCCCGCTTCCAGCCGAAGCGCGGGGACGTGACCCGGTGCATGGCCGCGAGCCGGCGGCCCAGGTCGGCGCCGTTCCCGCGGCCTCCCAGCTCCACATACTCCAGGGCGAGCCAGGCGGTGCCTTCCTCCACGCCGTGGCACACCGGTTCCGGAACACGGACGGTGCCGGTGGCGAGGATCTCTGCCAGGCCTTCCGCCTCTGCGGCGAACATGTCCGCGCGCTCGGCGCGGTTCACCTTGACGAAGTAGCACCGTCCGCCGCCCTCCAGCACATGGGCGTCGTTGATGCAGCCGCCGCCGATGGACGACACCCGGTCCAGGGAAAACGGCGCCGCGATGGCTTCGGCGATGCGCGCGGCGACCGCCGGCCAGATGCCGCCGGCCGCCATTACCTCAGGGATGCCCGGGCGCGGGCGATGGCGGCGCGCACCTGGGCCGGCGCGGTGCCGCCCACGTGGTTGCGGCTGGCCAGGGACCCTTCCAGCATGAGGAAGGGGAACACGTCCTCGGCGATCCGGTCGGAGAACTGTTTCAACTCTTCGAGAGTGAGGGCGGACAGGTCGCGGTTGCCGGCTTCCGCCGCGCGCACGGTCCGGGCCACCGCCTCGTGGGCATCGCGGAACGGCACGCCTTTCCTCACCAGGTAGTCGGCGAGATCGGTGGCGGTGGCGAAACCGCGCAGGGCCGCCGCGCGCATCGCCGCCTTGTTGACCGAGATGCCGGGCACCAGGTCGGCGAATATGCGCAGGGTGTCGGTCACCGTGTCCACGGCGTCGAACAGGGGCTCCTTGTCTTCCTGGTTNNTTCTTCTTCTGGGGCATGATGGAGGAGCCGGTGCAGAAACGGTCGGCGAGCTCGATGAATCCGAAGGACGGGCTCATCCACAGGATCAATTCCTCGGAAAAACGCGACAGGTGCGTCATGAGCAGCGCCGCGGCGGCGCAGAATTCGATGGCGAAGTCCCGGTCCGACACCGCGTCCAGGGAATTGGCGCACACGCCGTCAAAGCCCAGTTCCCGCGCCACCATTTCCCGGTCTATGGGGAAACTGGTGCCGGCGAGGGCCGCTGCGCCCAGGGGCAGGCGGTTGACCCGCTTGCGGCCGTCGGCGAAACGCTCCGCATCCCGCGCGAGCATTTCGAAGTACGCCATCAGGTGATGACCGAAAGTCACGGGTTGCGCCACCTGCAGGTGGGTGAAGCCCGGCATCGCCGTGTCCGCCTGCTGTTCCGCGAGATCGAGCAGCGCCCGCTGCAGGTCCCGGATCAGATCGAGAATGGCGTCGATGGACGCCCGCAGGTAGAGACGGACATCGGTCGCCACCTGGTCGTTGCGCGAGCG
>DKBC01000173.1 GCA_002451065.1 Betaproteobacteria bacterium UBA6910 | reverse complement strand
CGCGAAGGCTCCAAGTACGGCATCGAGGAGTTTCTGGAGATCAAATACGTATGCCTGGGGGGCATTGACCAGTAAGCAAGAACGGGAGGCCGACGTGGGAGAGCAGCTCATCAGCCGTTATCCGGTCCCGAGGCTCGAGGACCTGCCCAGGGACATCCGGGAGCGCATCGAGGCGGTGCAGGAGAAATCCGGTTTCGTTCCCAACGTGTTTCTCACCCTGGCCCACCGACCGGACGAATTCCGCGCCTTCTTCGCTTACCACGACGCGCTGATGGAGAAGGAGGGCGGGCTCACCAAGGCCGAGCGCGAGATGATCGTGGTCGCCACCAGCAGCGTCAACGACTGCCATTACTGCGTGATCGCCCACGGCGCAATTCTGCGCGTGCGGGCAAAAAGCCCCTTGGTCGCCGACCAGGTGGCGGTGAATTACCGCAAGGCGGACATCACGGCGCGCCAGAAGGCGATGCTGGATTTCGCGGTCAAGGTTGCGCTGACGCCGGGGCGGGTGGGGGAGGAGGACTTCGTGGTGTTGCGCGCCCACGGGTTCAACGAAGAGGACATCTGGGACATCGGCGCCATCACCGCGTTTTTCGCGCTCTCCAACCGCATGGCCAACCTCATCGAGATGCGGCCCAACGACGAGTTCTACCTGCTGGGACGGGTGCCGAAAAAGTAGATCTTTTATTGCGGAGGCCGCGGCGGATACCGGGAAATCTCCTCCCTGCCCTGGTTGTCCTGCTCCGGGCGCGCTGAAAAAGGTCGTAAGCCTCCGGGCAAAAGAATTGCTTTTTGAGCGAAAATTACGTCGATGCGGATTTTTAATCTCGATCATGGTCAATGACAGGCTTTCCTCCGCCTACTCTGCGATGAAATCTTTTTGAAAGCGAGTCATGAACCTTTACCGACTCCTGCAGGAACGCGCGGCAACCGGGCGCCCGGTGCGCGCGGCGCTGATCGGCGCGGGCAAGTTCGGCTCCATGTTCCTCTCCCAGGCACGGCGCACTCCCGGCCTGCATCTGACCTGCGTGGCGGACCTTTCGCCCCAGCGCGCCCGGGAATCCCTGGCCCGCACTGGCTGGCCGGCCGAGCATTACGCCGCGAAGACCCTGGCGGAAGCCGTGAGGACCGGCGCCACGCTGGTTAGCGATGACCCCATGACCGCGATTGCCGGCGATGGCATCGAGGTGGTTATCGACGCCACCGGCAGCCCTGCTGCCGGCATCCGCCACGTCATGGCCTGCTGCGAGCACGGCAAGCACATCGTGATGGTGAACGTGGAGGCAGACGCCCTGGCGGGGCCGCTGCTGGCGCGGCGCGCCAGGGAGGCGGGGATCGTGTATTCGCTGGCCTACGGCGACCAGCCGGCCCTGATCTGCGAGATGGTGGACTGGGCACGGGCCGCGGGCTTCGAGGTGGTTGCAGCGGGAAAGGGCACCAAGTATCTGCCCCAGTACAATGCTTCCACGCCGGAGACCGTCTGGGGTCACTATGGCTTTACAGCGGAGGTGGTGGCGAAGGGAGACTTCAACGCCCAGATGTTCAATTCCTTTCTCGACGGCACCAAGTCGGGCATCGAGATGGCGGCGGTGGCCAACGCCACCGGACTCACCCCGGCGCCGGGTGGCCTGGAGTTCCCGCCCTGCGGGGTGGACGATCTGGCCCGAGTGCTGCGGCCGCGCGCCGAAGGGGGGCACCTGCACCATCGGGGGCAGGTGGAGGTGATCTCCAGCCTGGAACGGGACGGGCGGCCGGTATTCCGCGACCTGCGCTGGGGCGTGTACGTCACCTTCGCCGGTGACAGCGATTACGTGCGGCGCTGCTTCAAGGAATACGGGCTGGTCACCGATGACAGCGGCAACTACAGCGCCATGTACAAGCCGTTTCACCTCATCGGCCTGGAACTGGGAATCAGCGTACTTTCCGCGGCCCTGCGCCAGGAGCCCACGGGCTGCCCCACCGGGTTTCGCGGCGACGTGGTGGCCACGGCCAAGCGCGACCTCAGGGCAGGCGAAAAACTGGATGGGGAGGGCGGTTACACGGTCTGGGGCAAACTTATGCCGGCAGCGGAATCCCTCGCCCTTGGCGGATTGCCCATCGGCCTCGCCCACGGCATCCAACTTGCCCGGCCCGTCGCGGCCGGTAAGCCGGTCACCTGGAGCGACGTGCAAGCGCAAGACAGCGAGGCGGTGCGCTTGCGAAAGGAGATGGAGGCCCTGTTTGCCG
Organism: Betaproteobacteria bacterium UBA6910; assembly: GCA_002451065.1. Lineage (GTDB taxonomy): Bacteria > Pseudomonadota > Gammaproteobacteria > Burkholderiales > UBA6910 > UBA6910. The sequence goes on along the minus strand of DKBC01000173.1, from coordinate 17,713 downwards.
GGGACTCGGACTCCGCGCCCGGCAGCCTCCCAGCCAGCCGATTCGATCCGTAACGATTAGGTTTTCCGCGCCCTCGGCTGCCTCCGCGGCGGTGACGGCAGCAACCGGCCAGCACCTGGGGCACGGGAACCGATTCGCGGCAGAGGGTTCCGGCTGGCTGCGGCCGACGATGCCTTGCTGCGGGCTTGCGGGCGCCGCGGGACTGACCGGGTGCCTTGCCCGTCGATTAGGCAAGGGAAGTCGGGATCGCTTATATTTTCCAATCCGATTAGCTGGAGCCGTCATGCCCTATACCCGCAGGGAGATTCTCGCCTTGGGCGCCGCCGCGGGCGCGGCGATCCTCACCGGCGCCCGCGGGACCCTCGCGCAATCGCCCCTCGTGACCAAGCCCATCCCGGCCAGCGGTGAGCGCATCCCCGTGGTGGGCGTGGGGACCAACCGCTACCGCTCGGGAGACCCTGATTACGTGGCGCGGTTGCGGGACACCCTGAGCGCCTTCGCGCGCGTGGGCGGCAAGGTGGTGGACACGGCGCCTTCCTACTCCGATTCCGAAGACGTGATCGGCGGCATCCTGCGCGAGACCGGGATTCGCGAGCGCCTGTTCCTCGCCACCAAGGTGGACCGCGAGGGTGCGGACGCCGGGCGGGCGCGCATCGAGGACTCGTTCCGCGCCCTGGGCGTTGCGCGGGTGGACCTGTTTCAGGTGCACAACCTGCGTGACGCCGGGACCCAGCTCGGCACCCTGCGCGAGCTCAAGGCCGCGGGGCGCATCCGTTACGTCGGGATCACCAGCTCCAGCGATCGGCAATACGAGGAGATGGAGGCCATCATGCGGCGCGAGACGCTGGATTTCATCCAGGTGGATTACGCCGTCGGCAACCGGGGCGCGGGCGAGCGTCTCCTGCCCCTCGCCGCCGAGCGGGGGATGGCGGTACTCGCCAATCTGCCGTTCGGGCGCGGCACCCAGTTCCGCGCGGTGGGGGACCGGCGCCTGCCGCCCTGGGCCGCGGAAATCGGATGCGCGTCCTGGGCCCAGGTGTTCCTCAAGTACGTGGTATCCCACCCGGCGGTGACCTGCGCCATTCCCGGCACCACCCGGGTCGCCCACGTGGAGGACAATCTCGGCGCCGCCCGGGGCCACCTCCCGGATGCCGGCATGCGGCGTACCATCGAGCAGTTCTTCGATTCGATCGTGGACTGAGCCCGTGTTTTGCCGAGGAAGGGTTTCGGCTTGGCGAGGCAATCACACCTCCGGAGATTGCGGGGGCACGCCGACGCAGGCGGCCCTCGACCGCGCCGGCTGGAACGAGGAGGCGCTCGCCGGTTTCCGTGGATTTGCCGCGCACCCCGGGCTCGACGGCATCGAGTCGCCGGGCGGGCGGGGGTGCGTCTGGTACCGAGACTTGCGTATCACGCTTCCGGCGCTGCCGCCATCGTTCCGCTTTGGCCCGTGCCGTGCCGGCTCGGAAGGGAACGGGCGCCTGCAGCGCCTGGGCGGTTCGTTCCGGATTGACTGATTGCGGTCGGTGAGATTGAGTCGTTCGCCGTTGGGTCTGCCGCTGCTCGGACTGGGGATGGCGGTATTCCTATTGCTGGCGGCGTGCGCGACCGTGGTAGTCGCCCCCGCGGCGCCCGAGGAGCCGGTCGCCGTGTTCCTGCTCGACCACGGAGGGCACGCGAGCCTGGTCCTGCCCGCGGGCGAGGGCCGCCTGGTGCGCTATGCCTACGGCGACTTTCGCTGGTATGCCCTGGAGCAGACCGGCCCTGGCAGCGGGTTCGCCGCGCTCTTGGGAGGCACACCCGCCGCCCTTGGACGGGGCGAACTCAAAGGCCCAGCCGAGGTGCAGGCGGTGCGCGCGCAGGTCCGCGAGGGGACGGTGCAGGTGTACGAGCTGCGGGTGGCGCGCGCAGCGAGCGAGCGGCTACGCGGGGAACTCGATGAGCTGTTCGAGGCAAACCGCGCTACCCTGGTCCACAGTGCCACCTACGATCTCGACTTCGTCCGGCACCCGACCCCGTACTCGGCGGAGCACAACTCAAACGTCGTCACGGCGCGCTGGCTCGAGGCGCTCGGCTGCGAGGTGCAGGGCCCCTCGCTCATCACCAACTGGCGCGTAGAGCCCCCGGCCGGTGACTGAGTGCGCTGGTCGGGCGAGGACGGGTGTCCGGCGACCCCGCCAAAGCCGGCATCTGCACCGCCTTTTTTGGCCCTTGGGAAAGGCCGCCCTCGCGCCCGCGGCTGGCCGCCCAGGGCGACTCAAAAACAGTCCCTCTCGAATGCGCGACAACAGCCGGCGAGGAGTGGACGCTCCGCGCCGCCGCGACCGCAAGGGAATACAATTGCCCCTGGCCGCATCAGGTCGGAAGGCCGCGGCTGAAGGAGGAAGAAGCAAACCCGTATCTGCGGGGGAGGGCATTGGGGTCTGAAGTAGGCGTGCCGGACCCCTTTTTCCCCTCTTTCCGTCTTTCAGCTTTGACAGGCTTACGCCCGTGCGCCCGCGATGCCGGGGAATTCCCACGAAACTCGAAGCGCAGTCGATTCAGTCGCCCAGGATGAGGTTACCGCCATGAACACCCGCACGGTCTTGAGGAAGACCAAGATCATCGCCACCATCGGCCCGGCCTGCGATGACGACGAGACCCTGCGGGCGATGATCGGGGCCGGCATGAACGTGGCCCGGCTCAATCTTTCTCACGGGGACCTGGACCAGCATGCCCGGCGCGTCGAGCGGGTGCGCCGTGCCGCTGACCAAGCGGGGGTGTTCGTCGCGATCATGATCGACACCAGAGGCATCGAAATCCGCACCGGGCCTCTCGCCGAGGAAAAGCTCGAGCTGGTGCCGGACGCGACGTTTCGCCTGTACGCCGCGTCGCGCGTCGGTGACGCCACCGGGGTCTCCGTGTCCTACCCGGAACTTGTCACCGCCCTGCAACCCGGAGCCAGCGTGCTGATCGACGATGGCAGCATCGAGCTGCGCGTGGTGCAGCGTGAAAGCGGCGCGCTCGTGTGCCGTGTGGTCGTCGGGGGATTCCTGCGCGCCCGGAAGAGCATCAACCTGCCGGATTCCAAGCTCATGCTCCGGCTCGGGGATGCGGCCTTGCACGAGAACCTGCGCCAGGAAGTCACGTTTGCAGCGGAGCACGACGTGGATTACATCGCCGCGTCGTTCGTCCAGTCGGCCGATGACGTGCATGCCATACGTGCCCTGCTGGCGGAACGCTCGGCGGAGGTGCCCATCATCGCCAAGATCGAGAACTGGAGCGGGGTGAACAACCTGGACGAAATCGTCGCCGCCGCCGATGGCACCATGGTGGCCCGCGGAGATCTCGGGGTGGAACTTCCGCTGGCGGAAGTGCCCGGGACCCAGAAGAAGATCATCCGCGCCACCGTGTTCAACGGCAAGCCGGTGATCACCGCCACCCAGATGCTGGATTCCATGGAACGCAATCCGAAGCCGACCCGCGCCGAGGCGAGCGACGTGGCCAATGCGATTCTGGACGGCACATCGGCGGTCATGCTTTCCGGGGAGACGGCCATGGGCAATTATCCGGTGGCGGCGGTGCGCACCATGGGAGCGCTGGCGGTGAAGGCCGAGTCGTATCTAAAGGACTACGGCCACCTGCAGAAGATCCGTCAGAATCCCGCCAATGTGGTGACCGATGCCGTGGCCCAGGCAGCCGCCTCCATGGCAGCGACGCTGGGTGCCGCCGCCGTCATCAGCCTGACCGCCACCGGCTTCACCTCCCGCCAGATCTCCAAGCACAGGCCCGACTGCCCGATCCTGGCCGTCACGAGTTCACCGCTCGCGGCGCGCCGGCTGTCCCTGAACTGGGGTGTCATTCCCCTGTTGTGCTTGGACGGACACTCGGATTCGGAGAAGATCGACGTCGCCATCGCCCGCGCCAAGGAACTCGGGTACCTTCAGCCGGGGGATCTGGTGGTGGCCACCGCCGGGCTGCACCAGCGCCCTGGAACCACCGACCAGATCCGGGTCGTCAAGGTCTAGGGAGCGGCTGTCCGAATCCAGGGCGCGGTGCGGGCGCGGGTTCGCGAGGGGTCCGTAAGGTCATACCAACTGCGCGTGGCGCGCGGTGAACGAGCGGCTTGCCGCGGAGGTCGATGAACTGCGCGCGGCAAACCGCGCCAACCTGGTATACGGTGCGACCCAGGATCTGGAGTTCGTTCGGCACCCGACGCGGTTCCCAATGGAGCACAATCCAATTTGAAAATCGGAACCGAAGGCTCTAGGATAAAAATTGCGCCGTCTGCGGGCAGCCCGCTCGCGACCGGCCGCTGAGGACGCGAGGTCTGATGCGAACCTGTTATGTCGCCCTCCCGTGGGGTGTCCGCCTCGATCAGGAAGGGAGGAGGCTGGATTTCGAATATCTGTACTCGAAGGTGTTGAAGCCCGCCATCGAGGATGCCGGGCTCGAGTGCCGCCGGCTCGAGGATTTTGCGCCCGGGACAAGCTGGCAGCGCAGTCTTTTCACCGCCATCCTGTCCAGTGACCTGATGATAGCGGACATCTCGACCCAGAACCCGAACGTGATGTACGAGCTCGGCATCAGGCATGCGCTCAAGCGCGGCCGCACGCTGATGATCTCGGCGGGGGGGCATCTGCCGTCGAATATCGGGCAGATCCAGGCGCTGTTCTACCGGCCCGACGACGATGGCCGTCTTACCGGAGCCGCAGCCGAGGAGTTCCGCGCTCGCTTGCTTGGCATCGTGCAGGTCAGCGGGCGCAGCACCATCAGCGACAGTCCCCTGTATGAGTTCTTTCCCGAGATCGACGTCTCCCTCCCGCCGGAACTCGAAGTGCAGACGGCCTGGCGTTCCCGCGCGCGCAAACGCCAAGCGGGAGTGGGAGGGCTGGGCACGTCGCCGCCTGCGTCCGTATCGCGGGAGGCGATGGTCACCCAGACTCGGCAGAGGGAGGAGGAGGCGCGCAGCACCGGCGCAGACCCAATAGAGTTTCTCGGATACCTGCGACGGTACCGGGATCTTTCCGCCTGGGACGAATTGATCAGGCTTGCCGACGAAGCGCCACCGAGCGTCGCGCAGTCCCCGGAGGTGCGCCGGCTGCTGGCGCTGGCCCTGAATCGTCGCGGCGGATCCGGGGACCATGATCGGGCCATCGCGCTGATGGAGCAGCTGATCGCTGAGACCGGTGGCGACGCGGAGACTTTCGGCGTTCTCGGCCGCATCTACAAGGACCGCTACGAGGCCGCGCGCTCGACGGGTGACGGGGTGCGCGCTGCTGAGAGCCTTGATCGGGCGCTTCAATGCTACCGCGCCGGCTTCGAGATCAATCCAAAGGACATCTACACGGGATTCAACGTCGTGAGCCTGCTGCTGCAGCGTCAGGACGGATCGATGCAAGGCGATTTGGACGCCTTCCTGCCGCGCATACGCCGCGCAGTAAGGGAAAAGATCGAGTCGGGCCGGCCCGACGCCCGGGACGTAGCGATGAACATGCAGCTCGCGGCAATGGCCGGCGACTGGCACGAGGCGGAGGCATCGGCCCGCGAGTTTGTCGGGCAGGCCGGTCCGGGGTGGCTGGTCGAGGCGGCGCGACGGGATTTGCGCGAACTCGAGACGCGGCTGCCGGAGGCGTCGCGAGCCCATATGGCATCACTTCAGTCCATGCTTGCGGATGCGGCTGGTGCGGAGGCGGGCGATGCATGATCTCGCCAAGGTTGCTTCCAATTTGCGGGTGGATTTCCTGAAGATCGCGGACCTCGAGCGTGAGCGTACCGAGGTTCTCAACTCCGATCGGCCGGCGGCAATGAAGGACGAGGATGCGCGGGAACTTGAGCAGCTGATCATGCGCCGGACCGAGCGGATCAAGCGGCAGCTCGAGGAATTCGCACACTTTCCGCATTGGCATGTCCGCCATGCGCCGTTTCTGGAGGACTTTGCGAAAAAGGGGAACTTTGAAGACTCGGTGTTCATTATGACCAAGTACCCGGACCCGAAGAATCCGGCAGTGACCGACCCACAACTGAAGAACGTGACTGATGCAGTCAGCGCGGCAGTCGCGGCGCATAAGTATGTGCCGCGGATTGCCAGCGACAAGGACTACCATGCGCAACTGTGGGATAACGTCGAGCTTCATATGCTCGGTTGCCGGCGGGGTATCGCCATTGTCCAGGACAAGGTCAAGCAGGAGCTGAACCCGAACGTCGCGATTGAATGGGGGTGGATGCTCGGGCTTGACCGCAGGGTGCTATACCTGGTCGAGAAGGATTTCAAACAGGAGCGCGCAGATTGGAAGGGCATGAGCAAGTACGAATTCGACTGGGCCAATCCCGCGCCGGATGTCGATGCCGCGGTGAAGAAGTTTTTGCCCCTGAAGGAGTGAATGTGATCAGTCGGCATGAAACATCGGAAATTGGAAACCGGCTGACGTGCACACCGCGCTGAATGGGAGTTGCCTGAACCGCTGCTCCGCCCGTCGTTCAATGCTTCACAATCGGAGGCTGCCATGACCATCCCCTCGCGCTTAACCACCTACCTCGACCAGCGTGGCGTGCGCTACGAGATCTGCAAGCACGACCATAGCCACAGCAGCGCGGAGACCGCCCGAACCGCCCATGTCCCGGCGCACCAGCTCGCCAAGTCGGTCATCCTCGAGGATGACGCCGGCTGCGTGATGGCCGTGGTGCCGGCCGACAAGAACGTCATGCTCGGCCAGGTTGCGCGCATGCTGGACCGCCATGAGCTGCGGCTGGCTGACGAAAATCGGATTGCAGCGCTGTTTGACGACTGCGAGCGGGGCGCGGTACCGCCCGTGGGCCTGGCCTGGGGGATCGAGACCATCGTCGATGACGAACTCGAAGCCAATGACGTCGTGTACATGGAAGGCGGCGACCACGAGTGCCTGCTGCGGATGTCCCGCGATCAGTTTCACGCGCTGATGAGCGGGGCGCGCCACGGTCAGATCTGCAAGACGCCGACCCATTGAGCCAGCCGACTGCTGTGCTTGCCCGCCGGTAGGCAAAGGCTGGAGTGCCGGTCGCATGGCGCTGAGGCGCTGCGGCGGACGGCGATTGAGGCACCGGAGGCGCTGTGTTACGGTCGAATGGGTTGAAGTAATCTTTCCGCTGAACACGGCGCAGGGAAAACATGGGATCTGCCGCGGTGGGTGACGAATTCCGCTTTACCGACGGCCTGGGGCCGGCGAAGATCATCCATGTGCACGAGCCGCGTCTCGGCCTCAAGGCGGTGCTGGTGGTGGACAACGTGGCTCGGGGCACCTCCATCGGCGGATTGAGGATCGCGCCCGACGTTTCCACCGAGGAGTGTTTCCGACTGGCGCGGGCCATGACCCTCAAGAACTCGGCGGCCCGCGAGAAGGGCCCGCGCGTGGGTCGATTGAATCACGGGGTGCGCGGCGCCCGTCGGGCGCTGGTGAGCGCTTTTCTCCTGCTGGCTTCCGGCGCCGCCGCCCAGGAATCCGGACCGCCGGTGGTGGTCGGTACCACGGAGCAACGCGAAGTCATCGAACAGGTGCCCCTGGCGGGTACCATGCGTTCGCCCCGAGTAGCGCAGCTTTCCACGGAGGTGGCGGGCTTGGTGAGCGCGGTTCTCGTGGATGCCGGCGACCACGTGAAGGCGGGCGCGCCGTTGGTTCGAATGGACCGTGCATTGGCGCGTTTGGCGCTCGAGGCGGCGGAGGCCGCCACCGAGCAGGCCCGGGAAGCGCTGGCCGAAGCGCGGCGGCGGCTCGCGGAGGCGGAGCGGCTCGTCAAATTGAGCGGTATCACTCGGACGGAGGTCAGCACCCGGGAGACGGAGGTCCGCCTCAGCGCCGCTAACTTGAGGCTGCGCGAAGCCGAGCAGCGAAGCGCGGCCGAACGATTGCGCCGTCATGAAGTCTCGGCGCCCTTTTCCGGCGTGATCAGCCGGAAGCTCACGGAAGCCGGGGAGTGGGTGACGCCGGGTGACGCGGTGCTGGAGCTTGTGGCCGATCAGGGGCTGCGCATCGAATTTCCGGTGCCGCAGCAGTTCTTCCCCCGAGTGAGCGCGGACACGTCTCTGGAGGTTCGCCTGGACGCGTTACCGGAGCGCGTCGTGCAGGCGCGGATCGGGGAGATCGTTCCCGTAAGCGACCCGAACGCGCGCACCTTCCTCATCCACGCCTATCCCGAAGAGGCGGAGTTGCCCCTCACCCCGGGCATGTCCGCCAGTGCCACCCTCAAGCTGCGCACCGGTGAGCAGGCTGTGGTGGTGTCCCGCGATGCCCTGCTGCGCTACCCCGACGGCCGGATCTCTGCCTGGGTGGTCGAGGGCACGGGCGCAAGGGCGGCGGTGACCGAGCGCCTGGTCACGACCGGGCTGGCTTTCGACGGCCAAGTGGTCATCCGCAGTGGCCTGGAGGCGGGCACCCGCGTGGTGGTCGAGGGCAACGAGGCCCTGAAGGAGGGGCAGCGCGTGCTCATCCGGGAGGAGCGCCGGTGACCCGTAACCCACGATTTGATTCGGAAAACGGCGGGTGCTGCTGGAGGCGCAGCTTGCTGGCGTACCGCGCGGCGTCCGTCATCATGGCCCTGGCCGATGAAGGCCTACCACCCTAGGAGCGCGCCGTGTTCGAACGCCTGATCAGCCGCGGCACCCTGCTCGCCGTGGTGGTGCTGATCGTCTCGGTGATCGGCGTGGCGGCCGCCCTGCGCATTCCCGTGCAGATGATTCCCGACCTCGACGTGCGCACGGTGACAGTACGCACTTCCTGGCCCGGAGCCACTCCCCAGGACGTGGAGAAGGAGATCCTCATCGAGCAGGAGGAATTCCTGCGTACGATTCCCAGCCTGCGCCGGCTCGTGGCCACTGCCTCCTTCGGGCAGGCCACCATCGAACTCGAGTTTCCCTACGGTGTGGACATAAACGAGACGCTGATCCGAGTCAGCAACGCCCTCAGCCAGGTGCCCTCCTACCCGCTCAATGTTGACGAGCCGCGCGTCTACGCCACCTCGTTCTCCAGCAACTCGTTCATGTACTTCCGCGTGGCGCCGCTGCCGGGAAACCCGCGCGACCTGAACATGGTGATGATGCGGGACTTCGTCGAGGACCACGTCCGTACCCGCATGGAGAGCGTTCCCGGTGTCTCCCAGGTGAACGTCTGGGGGGGCGCCGAGCGTCAGGTGCAGGTGCTGCTGGACCCGGCGCGGTTGGCGGAGCGGGGCCTGACCGTGCCCGATGTGCGCCGCGCCATCACCGAGCGCAACCGTGACGTCTCCGGCGGCGAGATCGAATCGGGCAAGCGCCGCTACCTGCTGCGCGCCGTGGGCCGCTTCGAGGACCTGCAGGACATGGACGACCTCATCCTGGCGCGGCGCGGAGACTCGCTGATTCGCCTTGGCGAGGTGGCGGACATACGGCTGCACCACTTTGAGCTGAGCAGCGAGTTCTTCTTTAACGGCAATCCGGTACTCGGACTTGCAGTTCGTCGCGAAGCGGGCTCCAACGTCATCGACATCAAGCGGGCCATGCTGGCGGAGATGGAGGCCATAAATCGGGAGGTGTTGCAGCCCGCCGGCATGGCGATGGGGCGCATCGCGGACGATGTGGGTTACGTGGAGGCGTCCCTGGTGAACGTCTGGAAGAACCTGGCCATCGGCGCCCTGTTCGCCAGCCTGGTGATGTACCTGTTCCTGCGCTCCGGCCGTGCCACCCTGGTGGGCGTGATGGGCATTCCGGTCTGCACCATTGCCGCCTTCCTTGGCCTGCTTGCGGCCGGGCGTACCGTCAATGTCATTTCGCTGGCGGGGGTGGCCTTCGCCATCGGCATGACCCTGGACAACAGCATCGTAGTCCTGGAGAGCATCGAGCTGGCCCGTCGCCGCGGCCTGGATCGCTTCCGTTCCGCGGTGGAGGGGGTCCGGAGCGTGTGGCCGGCGGTTCTTGCAGCCACGCTCACCACGGTGCTGGCCTTCGTTCCGATAGTGTTCATCCGGCAGGAGGCCGGGCAGCTTTATTCGGACGTTGCTCTGGCCGTCTCGGCGTCGATCCTGGCCTCGATGCTGGTGGCGATCACCGTGCTGCCCACAGCCGCCGCGCGCATGGCATTTCGCGGGGAAGGTGAGGGGACAGCACCCTCCCGTGGAGGTGTCCGGGGTGCAGTGCTCGCCGGAGTCGAATGGCTGACGGCGAGCGGCCTGCGCCGAGCCGGGACCATCGCTGTCACCGTCTGCGTGAGCGCCGCCGTGTTCGTTGGGCTAACGCCACCGGCGGAGTACCTGCCCGAGGGCGAGGAGCCCAAGACCTTCGCGCGCATGAACGCGCCCCCCGGATACAACCTTAAGACCATGAGCCGCATCGGAAAGGATGCGCAAGACTATTTTTTGCAGTTCCTGGACGATTCGCCTGAGCAGTTCGATGCCGGGGAGACGGCGGTGCCCGCGCTGAAATACGTGAACCTTGTGGTCGATTCCAGCGGCATGCGCATCATTGCCGAGCCCAAGGACCCCAACCACATTCGCCAGCTCATGGATGCCCTGCAGCGCAAGTACGAGAAATATCCCGGAATGCGCTCGTTTGTGTCGCGGGGGTCGATCATTACCAGCAACGAGGGCGGGACCCGCAGCGTGAACCTGGACATCGCGGGAACGGACCTGCCCACCATCTACGGCGCCGCGCTGGCCGCGTATCGCAGGACGCTGGAAGTGTTCGAACGGCCCCGAATTCAGGTCGAGCCGCCAACCCTCTCCCTTTCGCAGCCAATGGTTGAGCTGAGACCCCATTGGCCGCGGGTGGCCGAGCTGGGGATGAACGCCGCGGACTTCGGTTTCACCGTGGCCGCGCTCACCGACGGCGCGTTCGTGGACGAGTTCCTGATGGGCGACGATAAGATCGACATCTATTTGTATAGCCGGGCGGGCAGCGGGGTGACGTTGGATCACCTCGGAGCCCTGTCGATATATACGCCCTCGGGTGCGGTGCTGCCCCTCTCGTCCTTGGCCCGCATCGTGGAGACCGTCGACACAAGCACCATCCGGCGAGTGGACGGCCGGCGCATGGTGACCCTGAGCATCATTCCGCCGGAAGCGGTCGCCCTGGAGACCGCGGTGGCGATTGTCCGCGAGCAGGTAGTCGAACACCTGCGCAAGAGCGGCACCGTTCCGGTCAGCGCAAGCATGAGCATCTCCGGGTCCAGTGACCAGCTCCAGGCCACCCGGGAGGCCCTGTTCGGCAACTATGTCGTGGCGGTTATCATCATCTATCTCCTCCTGGTGGCCATCTTCACCCACTGGGGTTACCCGCTGCTCATCATGACCACCATCCCGCTGGGGGTCGCCGGAGGAATCGTGGGCCTATGGCTGATCAACCAGGCCGGCGCCCTTCTGCCCCTGGTCGGGCTGCCGCCGCTGACCCAGTCCTTCGATATGATCGCCATGTTGGGTTTTCTGATCCTGATGGGCACCGTGGTCAATAACCCTATTCTCATCGTCCACCAGGCCATGAGCAACGTGCGCGAGCGCGGCATGGCGGCACGCGATGCCGTTTTGGACGCGGTGGATACCCGGCTGCGGCCCATCGCCATGTCTACGCTGACCACGGCCTGCGGTCTCGCGCCGCTGGTATTTCTTCCCGGCGAAGGCGCTGAACTCTACCGCGGCGTCGGCGCAATCGTGATGTTCGGCCTGCTGGGCACGGCGGTGGTGTCGCTCACCTTCCTTCCAGCGCTGACCGTGGCGGTGCTGGCATGGCGCCATGAGCGTTCGCAGGCCGCAAAGGTGGAAAAGGCTGAACCTGGCCTGGCTGACGCCTCGGCGCCGGCGCCGCGACGCCTGGGTGGTTGAGCGCCGCGTTCGCCATGAGATCTGCTGGCGCGACCTAGCCGCCGCAGTGGGGAGACCGCCTGCGGGACCCGCGCCCTGCCGCACAGGCCCGCCAAACCGGTCATCCCATCGTTGACAACGAGATGCAATCCAGGGAGTTCGTGTACGTGGAGGAGGGCGGCTACGAGTGCCTGCCGCGGATGTGCCGCGATCAGTTTCACGCGCTGATGAGCGGGGCGCGGCACGGTCAGATCTGCAATACCCCGACCCATTGACCCGGGTGACCGGGAACCTGTCCGCGCAAGTTTGCGCGCCCGGTCGCCGGTCTCTCGGGGTTTGCAGACAAGGCCCACCCCGATTGAAGCGCTGGACACGCTGTGCTACGGTCGAATTGTCCGAATGAGAATCTTTCCGTCGGGCACCAGGGACAGGGAGAGCATGGGGACGGCCGCGGTTAGTGACGAGTTCCGCTTTGCCGACGGCCTGGGGCCGGCGAAGATCATCCACGTGCACGAGCCGCGTCTCGGCCTCAAGGCGGTGCTGGTGGTGGACAACGTGGCTCGGGGCCCCTCCATCGGCGGATTGCGGATCGCGCCCGACGTTTCCACCGAGGAGTGTTTCCGCCTGGCGCGGGCGATGACGCTCAAAAACTCGGCGGCCGGCCTCCCCCACGGCGGCGGCAAATCCGTCCTCTACGGCGATCCGCGCATGCCTCGCGATGACAAGGAAGCGCTGATCCGCGCCTTCGCCCACGCCCTTCGGAACGAGCAGGACTACATTTTCGGCCCCGATATGGGCACCGACGAGACCTGCATGGCCTGGGTGAGGGACGAGATCGGCCGGGCCGTGGGTCTGCCGGCGGCCCTCGGCGGTATTCCCCTGGACGAGATCGGGGCCACGGGCTGGGGGCTGCGCCACGCCGCCGAGGTGGCAGCCCCCCATGCCGGGGTGAAGCTGGCGGGGGCGCGGCTGGCGGTCCAGGGATTCGGCGCCGTGGGCAAGCACGCGGCCCGCTTCCTCCTGGAGCAGGGCGCCGTGCTGGTCGCCGCGTCGGACACGGGCGGCACGGTCCACGATCCCCGGGGATTGGACCTGGACCTGCTCATGGGGCTCAAGCGGGAGGGGCGCAGCGTGTGCGAGGCCCCGGGCGTGGAGAAGCTGGGGCGGGAGGCCATCATCGCCATCGAGTGCGACATCTGGATACCGGCGGCGCGGCCGGACGTGGTGCACGAGGACAACGTGGGACAACTACGGGCGAGGCTGGTGCTCCAGGGCGCCAACATTCCGTTCACCATGGGCGCGGAGCGGGCGCTGCACCAGCGGGGGGTCCTGGTGGTGCCGGATTTCATCGCCAATGCCGGCGGGGTGATCTGCGCCGCCATGGAATACGCCGGCGCCACCGAGGCGGCGGCCCTCGCCGCCATCGCGGAAAAGATCCGCGCCAACACGAAGGCGGTGCTCGAGGGGGCAAGGGCCAAGGGTTCGCTGCCGCGGGAAGCGGCGGTGAAACTCGCCACCGAGCGCGTCGAGGCGGCGATGGCGACCCGCCGCTTCCACATCATGTAACAGTCGCGCCGCAGACTCGCATCATGTTCCGGATCCGCTTCCACGGCCGCGGCGGGCAGGGCATCAAGACCGCCAGCCAGATTCTCGGGTCGGCCTTTTTCCGCTCCGGCTTCGAGGTGCAGGACGCCCCGCGCTACGGGGCGGAGCGACGCGGCGCACCGATCTTCGCCTATGTGCGCGCCGACCGCTCGCCGATCCATGAGCGCGGCGTCATTCTGCGTCCGGATCTGGTGGTCGTGGCCGATGAAAGCCTGGTCCCGATTCCCGCGGCCGGCGTCCTGCAGGGCGTCACGTCGAATACCCTGCTGCTCGTCAACAGCCCGCAGACACCCGAGCTGTGGCAGCAGCGGCTCAAGCTGGGCGCGCCGGTTCTGTGCCTTCCTGTCGAGTCGGAAGGAGAGGACCGGGCGGGGCTCCCTCATATTGGCGCCACATGCGCGGGCGCGGCCGCGCGCCTCGTCGGCGTGGTCGCGCGGGAGTCCCTGGTGCAGGCGGTGGAGGACGAACTGGCCAAGCTCGGCGCCGACGAGCTCGAATTCAACCTCGATCACGCGCTGGCGGCGTTCGATGCATTTTCCCGGCACGCCGGCAGGGTGCAGGAAGGGGCGGCCATTGAAGCGGGGGGCTACGCGCGGCCCGAATGGATTGATCTCGAACCGGACGCGGCGCTGTTCGCCGCGCCTGATGTCGAAGGCGCCGCGACCAGCGAGGGCGCCAAGACCGGGCTGTGGCGCACACTGCGGCCGGTCATTGACTACGAGCGCTGCAACCGCTGCTCCTGGATCTGCAGCACCCTGTGCCCGGACGGGGCCATCCGGGTGGAGGCCGACCACACGCCGCGCGTCGACTACGACCACTGCAAGGGCTGCATGGTGTGCGTGGCGGTCTGCCCGCCCCATGCCATCGCCGCTGTGTCCGAGGCGGGGGCGCGAGCCGAGGAGTCGCCGGCATGACCCGCCAGCTCCTCACCGGCAACGGCGCCGCGGCCTGGGGGGCGCGGCTGGCGCGGGCCGATTACGTCCCCGCGTTTCCGATAACGCCCCAGACCGAGATCATCGAGACTCTGGCCGAGTGGATCGACCGCGGCGAAATGGCGGGGCGGCTCACCACCCTCGAGTCCGAGCATTCCATGATCACCGCGGCCGCGGCCGCGGCCGCCACCGGGGTGCGGGTATTCACGGCTACTTCGAGCCAGGGCCTGCTCTATGGCCTGGAGATGATCTACACGGTGGCGGGATGGCGCGTGCCCTTCTTACTCGTGAATGTCTCCCGCGGACTCGCGACCCCCATCACCCTGGAGCCGGATCACACCGACGTGCTGGCGGCCCGGGACAGCGGCTTTCTGCAGGTCCACTGCGCTACCTGCCAGGAGATCGTGGACACGGTGCTGATCGCCTACCGGCTCGCGGAGGATCCGCGGATCCGCCTGCCCGCGATCGTGAACCAGGACGGTTTCTATCTTTCCTTCACGCGGGAGGCGGTGGAACTGCCGGCGCCGGAGGCCGCCCAGCGCTTCCTGCCGGCCTTCGATCCGGAAGCCATCCGCTTCCGCGCGTCCCGCCCCCTGAGCCAGGCCTGCGCGGTGCTCGGCGCGTCGTCCTACTCCTACTTCCGCTACGAGACGCACCTGGCGAGCCTGAAGGCCCTGGACGTCTACGACGAGATCGCCGAGGCTTTCGAGCAAGAGTTCGGCCGCCGCTGGCCCCCGGTGGAGGCGTACCGCTGCGACGACGCCGAGATCGTCTTCTTCATGATCGGCGCCTTCGCCACCAAGGCCCGCGAGGCGGTGGACCGCCTGCGCGACGCCGGCGTGGCGGTGGGCCTGGTGCGGCCTCGGCTGGTGCGGCCATGGCCGGCGGGGGAACTGCGCAGAACGCTTTTGCGCAAGCGCGCGGTGGTGGTGGTGGACCAGAACCTGTCCATGGGGAGCGGCGGGGTGCTGCATGCCGAGTTGGCCGCCACCCTTTACGGGCAGCCAGGCGCCCCGGTGCTGCTCTCCTTCGTGGGCGCGCTGGGTGGACGGGACATCCCGCCCGAGGAGTTTTTCGAGATGGCCCGGCTCGCCCGGGAGGCGGCCGAGAAAGGCGAGGCGCCGGCCCCGCGGCTGCTCTACACCGCCCAGGAACTGCGGGAGATGCGCAAGCTCCAGGCGGTCGCCCACGCGGAGCGGAAGGAACTGCCATGAGCGCCGAGACCCGCTTCGGCCGCATGAAGGACCTGCCCTCGACCCACCTGCTGGGCACCGGCACCGCCATGTGCGCCGGCTGCGGCGGACTGGAGGCGCTGCACGAGATCTACGACGTGCTGGGCGCCCGCAGTGTGTTCGTCAATGCCGCGGGGTGCATGACCCTGCTTTCGGTGTACCCCTTCACCCCGTTCCGCGGCTCCTGGCTCTACACCTCCATGGCCTCCGCGCCGGCCGGTGCCCAGGGGGTGCGCGACGCCCTGGACCTGCTGCTCGCGCGCGGAGCGCTGCCGCCCGAGGAAGACCTCCAGGTGGTGACCCTCACCGGCGACGGCGCCGCCTACGGCATGGGGCTTTCCGCCACCTCCAGCGCCATCGAGCGCGGCCTCGACTTCCTTTACATCTGCTACGACAACGAAGGCTATGGCAACACCGGCCAGCAGACCTCTGCCGCCACGCCCCATGGGGCGCGCACCGCCACCGCTGTGGGCGGCCATGTGGGCTGGAAGAAGGATCTGTTCGCCATCTGGTGTGCCCACCGTCCCGCCTACGCCGCGACGGTGATCGGCGCCGAGCCCCTGGACCTGGCGCGCAAGATCGAGAAGGCGATGAAGCTGAAGGGGCCCCGGCTTATCCTCGCCCTGGCCCCCTGTCCGACCGGGTGGGGCTACGAGCCCAGGGACACGGTGGAGGTCGGGAGGCTTGCCGTGAAGTCCGGCGTGTTCCCCCTCAAGGAATACGAGGACGGCCGCGTCACCCACACCAAGCCGCCCCATCCCCGGGCGCCCGTGAAGGACTACCTCAGGCTCCAGGGGCGCTTCGCCCACCTGTTCGAGCCGAAGCGGGACGAAGCGACCATCGCCGAGATCCAGGCCGCGGTGGACCGTTACTGGGAGGGCGCGGGCTAAGCCGGGCTCCCTAGACCCAACCGACAAGCGGTCCCGCTTCAGGCCGGGAGAGCATCCGCCGGGCTTCGCACCGCCGCCAGGCTGTTGTTCATGACATGCGTGTAGATCATCGTGGTCTCCACGTCCTTGTGTCCCATCAGCTCCTGGACGACGCGGATGTTATGGCCGGACTCCAGCAAATCGGTAGCGAAGGCGTGCCGGAACGTGTGGCAGCCGACCGGCTTGGCGATGCCCGCGCGCCCCGCGGCTTCCCTGACCGCCCGCTGCACCGTCTTTTCGTGGACGTGAAAACGCACTGTCCGTCCCGTGTAGGGGTCGCGGCAGTGCTGGCCGGAAGGGAACACGAATTGCCAGCCCCAGGAGAAGCCCGCCTTCGGGTACTTTCCGGCCAACGCCGGCATGAGGCGCCGCGGGAGGAGGGTCACGCGATCCCTGTTCCCTTTGCCCTGGCGGACCACCAGCTTGCCGCCGGCGAACTCAACGTCCTTCACCCGCAGGGAAAGGCACTCGTTGAGCCGCAGGCCGGCGCCGTACAGGAGGCCGACCAGGAGCCTGCGCGGGCCCGTGAGCTGCGCCAGGACCGCCTGCACCTCTTCGCGCGTCAGCACGGCCGGCAGGCGCTCCGGCGTCCTGGCACGAACCAGCCCGTCCAGCCATGGCAGCCCCGTCCCCAGCACCTCGCGGTACAGGAAGAGCAGCGCTGCCAGCGCCTGGTTTTGGGTCGCCGCCGCCACCTGGCGCTCCGTGGCCAGATGATTCAGGAACGCGGTTACCTCCCGGGCGCCCATGTCCTTGGGGTGGCGAAGGCCGTGAAAACGAACGTAACGCCGCACCCAGTGACAATAGGCCTTCTCGGTCTTGATGGAGGAGCGGCGAAGGCGCAGCGCCGCCCGCAGCCGCGGGAGCAGCCGGGGTGCCTGCGGTCCGATTCGAGAAAGGTTCGCAGATTCTTGAAGTTCTTGTGTCGCTTGCAGATGGCATGCCTCAAGTGTCTAATTATGTGAAAGCTTTCAGGCCGATGGGGACGCGCGCCGTGCCGGACGCATCCATGCCCAGTTCATGGCAAGCTGCGGGGCTTCCGGCGCTCGGCGCCCGCATTCCCGGTGCCAGTATGAGTCAGCGGGTGGCTCACGGCGTGAGCCTGTCCGCTCCGATAACGATTTCTACCGACATTGGGGGGATTAATTGGACAATCGCGGCATTTATACCGAGATTTCGGTCTTATACCGACATTGGTGTCGGCTAATTCAAAGTTGAACTAAACCGCTGACGCGGT
>DKBC01000187.1 GCA_002451065.1 Betaproteobacteria bacterium UBA6910 | reverse complement strand
CGCCGTCCTTGTCGCCCATTTCCTTGTAGACCTTGGCCAGGTCAAACTTGGTTGCAACTTCCTGCCAGTGGGCGTCATGGGCGACCGATGGCGTGGCCGCAGACTCGGTGCCGAGTTGCAGGTCAATGCTGGGCAGGCCGGTATCCGGCTTCGACGGCCAGGTTCTCTGCTGCTCCGGCACCGGCTTTTCTTCCGAAGGCGGCGCCGTCACATCGAATACCGAGGTTTCCTCCGGCGGAACCACCTTTTCCACGCCGGGCGGGACCGCCGGAAACTCTCCACTGAGAGCGCCCAGGTCGAAATCGATCGCGGCATCCGCTGCGGGCTTCTCCATGGATACCGAGCCCGGCTGCGGGGTCGCTTCCTCGCCCGTCGTCAGGTCGAAATCCACCGATTTCGGCCGCTCCATTTCCTCTGCTTCGGCCGCCGCCTTTGCAATCGGCTCGCCTCCGTAAAGTGGGTTTTCCGGATCGATTCCCAGGCCCATGGCCTGCACCGTTTCCCAGGCGGCGCCGCCCGCCCCCAAACCTTGCAGGGTGCGCGCCGTCTGCTCAAAAGCCTTCCTGTCCTTGCGCTTGGAATAGATTTCCAAGAGCTTGAGGTGAACATCCTGACGGTTGCGATCACGGCCCAGGGCCTCTTTGAGTATCTCTTCCGCCTGGCCGTCCCGCCCATAGGCCAGGTATACCTCGGCCTCGGCCAGCGGATCGACCTCCTCCGAGGGCGGTGCTTCCGCCCGTTGCTGCTCCGCGCCCGCGGTCACAGCCGGTTCCGCCGCCGGCGGTTCATGGGCGAAAAGCTCCTCGACCTTAACCTCTGCCGCCTCGCTCCGCCGACGATAGGCCAGATAGCCTCCCGCGCCCAGCAGCACGACCGCCAGGCCGCCGGCCGCAAGGAAAATCGGATTGTCCATCAGTTCCTCGAAGAACGAGGGGGCTGGGGGCGGGGGTGCCGGCTTGGGCTTGGGCGGCGCCGGCTTCGATGGCTCGGGTTTGGCAACTTCCACGGTGGGCTTGGTTTCTGCGGCAGGCGCAGCCGCCGGTGCCGTGGTGGGGGCGGGCGCTGGTGTCGGCGCAGCGGCGGGTGCGGGCGCCGGTGCCTGGGCGCCAGGCGTCGGCGCCGCTCCTTTCATCTCCAGCAGCTTCTGCATTTCCTTGATGTTTTTCTCGAGAAGCGCGACCCGCTCATTGGCCTCGTTAAGCGCTTTCTCCTTGGCGGTGTTTTCCTCCTGCAGCGACCGGACCCGGCTTTCCAGGGAGCGGGTATCCGCGGCGCCCGCGGCAGGTTCGCCCTTGGAGAGCTTCAACACCTCCTTGGGCTGGTCCTTCGCCGCTTCGCCCTGCTCTTCCACCCGGGTCGTCACCCTGCCCTCGGCCACCTGCTTCGGCTCTTCACCCGCCGGCATTGCTGGGGCTGCCGCGGCCAGTTTCTGCTTGTAGGCCCGCCAATCCGAAGCTTGGGCCTTGACTTCCACCTTGGCGCCGGACGCATCCAGCGAACGAATCTCAGCGGCGTCCGGGATCCGCAATATTGGTCCGGTCTTGAGGCGGTTCATGTTGTTGCCCATGAACGCCTGGGGGTTGGCGCGATACAGCGCCACCAGCATCTGGTCCAGACTCACTCCCTCCGGCCGTATTCTCAAGGCGATCTTGCTCAGGGAATCACCATATTTGACCGGACCATAAGTTTCCGCCGCCTTGGCGGCGGCGGGCGGCGTCGGGCGCGGCGCAGGTGGCGCCGGAGGCGCTGCGGCGGGCTTCACCGTTTCCGCGGTCGGCGGAGGCGCCGCGACCGGCGGCGCCGTGGGCTGCGCCTCTGGTTTGGGAGCGGCCATCGGCTGGCCGACCTGGGGCGGATCGAGCAGGAATGTGTATTCCCTCAGCAACCGCCCGGACGCCCAAGTGAGTTCCACCAGCATGTCCACGAACGGCTCGTTGACGGGTTGCGTGGAAGTAACCCGGATCACGGGGTTGCCGTCGGGGCGCATTTCCACCGCGAACCGCACGCTGCTCAGCACGCTCCGGTACTCCGCGCGCGCCTGGTTGAAGGCTTCTCGGGACGCCATCTTGACCGTCAGCGTGCTCAGTTCTTCCGCCTGCACGTTGACAAGCTCGATCTCGCCGGAGAGGGGCTCGCCCAGGGCCGACTTGACCGTCAGCTTGCCCAGCCCCGCGGCGTGCGCGAATCCGGGCAGCGCGATGGCTGCCGCGACCAGCAATAACTTGAGGAATCGAATGTTCACTGCCCCCCCTGCCTTTCTTCGCCTTGGGATCGATAATTAAAATAACATCATGTAGTTATCGTTGCAAGCTAAGTCTGCTTCTTACATGATGGTGGAATCGTGACATTTTTCAAACAAATTTCGCTTGGCGGCCTGTTCTTCTGGCGCGTCCTAGACGCTCGCCAGCGCCTTGCGGGCCGCAACTCCCTCCTCGACCAGGATACGCAGCATGCGCCGCAGGGGCTCGGCAGCCCCCCACAGCAACTGGTCGCCGCAGGTGAACGCGGAAAGATACTGCCCCCCCATGGACATCTTGCGCAGGCGTCCGATGGGCACGCGCAGAGTACCCGTCACGGCCGCGGGCGTCAGTTCGCGCATGCTGACTTCGCGCTGGTTGGGCACGACCTTGACCCAGGCGTTGGCGCTCGCAAGCATGTCCCGGATCTCGTCCAGCGGCACGTCCTTCCGCAACTTGATGGTCAATGCCTGGCTGTGGCAGCGCATGGCGGAGATGCGCACGCAGATGCCGTCGATCGGGACCGGGTTGCTCTCCCGGCCCAGAATCTTGTTGCCCTCGGCTTGGCCTTTCCACTCCTCGCGGCTCTGCCCGTCTCCCATGTCCTTGTCGATCCAGGGGATGAGGCTTCCGGCCAGGGGCACGCCGAAATTGGCGGCGGGAAAGCCGTCATCGCGCAGCTTGCCCGCCACCTTGCGGTCGATATCGAGAATCGCCGAGGCGGGGTCCTTCAACAGGTCCCGGGCAACGCGGTGCAACTCTCCCATCTGCTGTAGCAGTTCCCGCATGTTCTGGGCACCTGCGCCTGACGCAGCCTGGTAGGTCATGGCGCTCATCCACTCGACCAGGTCGCGCTGGAACAGTCCGCCCAGCGCCATCAGCATCAGGCTCACCGTGCAATTGCCGCCGATGTAATTCTTTTTCCCGGCGGCGAGTGCGTCCTTGATCACCGGCATGTTCACGGGATCGAGGACGATCACGCTTTCCCTGTCCATGCGCAGCGCAGAAGCGGCGTCGATCCAGTAGCCCTTCCATCCCGCCGCGCGCAGCTTGGGATAGACCTCGTTGGTGTAGTCGCCGCCCTGGCAGGAAACGATCGCCTCCAGCGTCAGTAGGTCCTCGATGCTCCGCGCGTCCTTGAGCGGTGCCACATCGCGGCCGACGGCCGGTCCTTTCCCGCCCACCTGGGAGGTGGTGAAAAACACCGGCTCAACCACGTCGAAATCGTGCTCCTCGCGCATGCGCTGCATCAGCACCGAACCCACCATGCC
>DKBC01000053.1 GCA_002451065.1 Betaproteobacteria bacterium UBA6910 | reverse complement strand
CATCAGCACCTGGGTGCCGTACTTGGGGAGGCCCTGCCCGGTCACCGCGTTTTCCGCCAGAACCTGCTTCTTCTCGAAGGTGACCTTCATGAACTCTTTTGGATTGGCGATGCCGCCTACCCCCTGGGTGCCGCGCAGCGCCACCGCCTTGAGGTTTTTGGAGCCCATGACGGTGCCGACGCCGGAACGGCCCGCCGCCCGGTGCAGGTCGTTCACGACGCAGGCGTAGAGCACCCCGGCCTCGCCGGCGCGGCCGATGGAAGACACCTTGATCTGGGGGTCCTGGTGACGCTTCTTGATCGCTTCCTCGGTTTCCCAGGTGGTCTTGCCCCAGACGAATCCTTCCGCGGGCAGGAGCTGGGCGTTGTCGTTCTCGACAAACAGGTAGACGGGTTTGGGAGACTTGCCCTCGAAGATGATCATGTCCCAGCCGGCGAAGCGCATTTCTGCGCCGAAATAGCCACCGGAGTTGGAGCAGGCGATGGCCCCGGTGAGGGGACCCTTGGTGATCACCGAGTAGCGCCCCCCGGTAGACGCCATGGTGCCGGTCAGCGGTCCGGTGGCCATGATCAGCTTGTTGTCCGGAGAAAGGGGATCCACCTTCGGGTCCACTTCCTCGCAGAAATACTTGGTCGCGAGTCCCCGCTGGCCGAGATAGTCGTCCGCCCACTTCATGTTCAGGGGCTCGGCCGTGCAGGTGCCCTTGGTGAGATTCACCCGAAGAATCTTGCGATGCCATGCCATGGTTCAGTCCTCCAAAATTCAGTGCGCGGCGCGCGCTTGCGTATCGGTCTTGCCGGCCCAGGCTTTCATGCGGTCAAGGCCGGTCCAGTTGGCATCCACATAGACAATGGCCTGCGTCGGGCAGGCTTCGGCGCAGGCCGGGTTCCCGCCGCACAGGTCGCACTTGATGACCTTGCCCGTGTCGTGGTTGTAGTTCACCGTTCCGAACGGACAGGCGATGGTGCACACCTTGCAACCCACGCAAACGGACTCGTTGACCACCTTGGCGCCGGTGGCGCGGTCCATTTTGATCGCCTCCACCGGGCACGCATGCAGGCACCACGCTTCCGCGCACTGGGTACAGGTGTAAGGCACCTTGCGCCCCTCGTGGTGGAAGTCAAACACCTTGATGCGGGATTTGGACGGATTGAACACCCCTTCGTTCTCCAGGGAGCATGCCATCTCGCATTGAAGGCAGCCCGTGCATTTGTCGGGGTTGATCAAAAGGGACTTCATCATCGTGGTTTCTCCTCATGGTGGGACGGTGTTGAAGGGGCGGCGCCCGCCTTCCCGGAAAATGATGTCGTGAACTACGGCCCTCAATATTAAGCCGATCGGATGCGCGGACGCTACCCTGCTGGCGCCCGGGGATCATCAATCAGGTGCAAAGGCGGCGTGCAAATAGCGTGCCATTGCCCGGAAAGCGCCGGTTCGTCGCCGGGTCGGGGGCCCCCAGACGCTTGGTTCA
Organism: Betaproteobacteria bacterium UBA6910; assembly: GCA_002451065.1. Taxonomy (GTDB): domain Bacteria; phylum Pseudomonadota; class Gammaproteobacteria; order Burkholderiales; family UBA6910; genus UBA6910. Next base: position 7,845 of record DKBC01000053.1, on the reverse strand, counting down.
GGCGAAAAACTGCCGCGCCGAGGGGGTGGCGCCGACGGCGGGCTGTCCCGTTTTGGGACAGCAATTCGCCGCCGATGCCGGACCCACCTGGCGGAACCCCGGCGCGGTTGACCCAAAATCAGAATTGATAGCTAGCGGTGATCCCGACCAGGTAATTGCGGTCTGTCCCGGGATAATAGAACTGACGGTTCGCGTTATTGACCGCGATAGCCGAGATGTAGTCCTCGTCAAACAGGTTGTTGACCCTGAGGAACTCGGAAAGCACCAGCCCGCCCCACTTCTGCTGGAAGCCGGCCGTTACATTGGCGAGCCAGTATTTGGGAGCAGTCTCCGTATTGAGGTCGTCCACATAGACCTTCCCCTGCCAGTAGGCTTCAAGGCCCGCCGTGAAACCTAGCGGAGCATAGTTCCAGGACAATTGGCCATACACCGTGTAATTCGGGACGCCTGGAACATTATTTCCGGAGTTGACAATGGGTCCCAGGTTGGCGGTCCGGAACGCATCCGTGAATTCGGCATTGAGGTAGGTCGCAGAAAGGTATCCGGAGAAGCCCCAACCCAGGAACGAGTCGATCGCCAGCTCGGCCCCGCTGCGGCGGGTGCCCGGGGCATTCTGGAAGGTGGAACGCCCACCGGCATTGGTCGCGACCACCACCTCGTCGTCGGTGTCGATGTAGAACAGCGCCAGATTAATCCGGGTATCGTTGCCGACGAAGGTCTTGGCCCCCGCCTCGTACTGCCAGCTGGTGCTGGGGTTCAAGGCGAAGTTGAGGCCGGCGCCTCCGTCCGCCCGGTACGCCAGTTCGGCGAGGGTGGGCGTCTCAAAGCTCTTGCCCAGGTTGGCGTACAGGTTCGTGCTGGGAGACAGCCGGTAGAGCAGTCCGGCCACTGGCGTCCAGGCGTCGTGGGTGATGCTCCCGCTGTCGTCGGGATTGAAGCGCGTGGCGGTGACCGCCAGGCTGGAACCACTGCATCTCCCCAGGGGGGTACCCGTCGTGTTGACCGCGGTGGTGCAGATGAAGCGGTCGTCGCTCTCGAATTTGACTTCCGTATAGCGCAGGCCCACCGTCAGCCCCCAGTCGGGCAGGAACTGCCATTCGCCCTGGGCAAACACACCCCAGCTGTCCGTGGTGTTCTCCTCGTTGCGCTTGAGCACGCCCTGGACTCCGGCAACGGGCGCGATGGCACCGAAGTTGTTCAGGTAACCCGTCCGGTCTTCCCGGCCATATTCGTACTCGCCGCCAGCCGTGAAGGTGAGAGATCCCCCGCCCACCTCGTCCCGGTGGGTCCACCAGCCCCGGGCTCCCCGAGAATTGCGATCGAAGGTGCTGACGCCGCCCGCGGCTGTTATCGCGTTTTGAGCCCCGAGGGGAATGCCGAGGTACTGCTCGTTGCTGCGGGAGCCCAGGTAGCCGATTACCTGGAGGGAGTCCCGGGGCGTCACATCCTGCCGGTAGATTACGCCACCCTGCTGGTTATCCAGATTGCGCCGCGTCTTGAACGCGAGGGCATTTGCGGATGCCTGGATCGGGTCCAGCGCCACCTGCGCCGCGGTGAGGCCGCCGGGATCGAGATTGTTGTGCTGGTCGAGGTAATTCAAGACGAGGCTGAGCTTGCCGCCGTTGGGCAGCCCGAGGTTGGCCTTGCCATTGAACTGGTCCTTCCGCGCTCCACTCCATACGCGGTAGCCGTCGGTGTCGAAGCGCGAGGCGCTGCCGATGTAATCCGCGCTCCCCGCCGTCCCGCCGAACTGAAGCCCAACCACCGAAGTATCGTAACTTCCCAACGTCACGCGCCCGGACAGAGTCGGCTGGGGAGGGCCGTCCCGGGTGAATACCTGCACCACCCCGCCGGAATGATTCCCGTAAAGCGCGGAAAACGCCCCCCGCAACACCTCGATGCGCTCGGCCGACGAGAGGTCGAATACCGCGCTGCTGCCCTGCCCGTCCGGGGTGCTGGTGGGGATTCCGTCGGAGAAAAGCTTGACGCCCCGGGTGCCAAACTGGGACCTGGCGCCGAAGCCACGGATGATGATCTGCTCCTCCTGGGAGAAGGTGCCGCGGTTTTGCACCACGGTTCCGGGAAGGCGCTGAATGTCCTCGGAGATCAGGACCTGCGGCTTTTTCTCGCCAATTACGTCCCGGCCCACGGTGTCGATGGAGGCGGGAATATCGAAGCTCTTCTCCTCCACTCGCGTCGCCGTGACCACCACCGGGGAAAGCTTCAGGCTCTGATCGCCTTCCTCGGCAGGGCGCTTCGCTCCCTTCTCAGGCTCCTGGGCGGCCACGCCTGCCGACAGTCCGATTGCACCCGCCAAATATAACGCCGTCGCCAGCCGCGCAACACCCAAGCGGCCCCTCCCAAGCTGCGCCATTCTCCCATTTCCTCCCCAAGGATCTAACTCGCGTGCCCCCACGCCGCTCCCACCCGGAATTGCGAGGGCTTTTCACATGTTATTGATCATAAAAAGAGAGCGTCTCACGCGACATAAAGATTCCTTGAATGGGTGCTCATGATTTTCATGAGGCCGCAGGGCGGTCGCGGAACTAGTGACATGTCTTGAGGCCCAGGGAGGGAAGTGCTATACGTGGCGATAATCAGGAGTTTTCCGGCCCGGTCCAGGAACGGCTGCCAAACCGCAGAGAACCCCAATGTCCCGTGCTGTTCGCATCTTCGCTCTCCTTACGGCTCTAACGGCCTTCACCGGATGCGTGCCCAATTCCTATCTGGCGAAGACCGGCAACCCGGAACCCCCTTCTATACCGAGGAAAATTGTCCTGATCCCGGCCGAGGTCAACGTCATCGAAATTTCCGCGGGCGGCGTTCCCGAGGAAGTCGAGGAATGGAGCCAGCAGGCCAGCAAGAATCTGGTGGATGCCGTCCACCGTGAAGCCCGCTCCGGCGCCCGGTTCGAGATCCTCGCGCTGCCCGACCTCAACCCTTGGGAGCAGGACATCCTCAAGACCCATCTCGCCATGTACGAGCTGGTGATCGCCAGCGTAAACGAGTACGGCTTGTCCACGGATTCGGTCTGGAGAGAGCGGGCTCCCCAACTCCATTACACGGTGGGTCCCGGCCTGTCCTTCCTCCAGGAAAAGACCGGGGCCACGGCCGCCATGTTCATCGTCGGCGAGGACTCGGTCCTTACCGGGGGGCGCCTGCTGCTGATGGCCGCGACGGTCCTGGCGTTTGGATTTCCAGCAGTGCCGCCGGGTCATTCCTATTTCGCCGCCGGCGTAGTCGACCTCGCCACGGGGGATCTGCTCTGGCATAACTTCGACTGGAACATTGCGCGGCGGGACCTGCGCAAGCCCGAGGACGCCAACGGGCTCGTGGCGGAGGTCCTCGCCGCCTTCCCCGTCAACCCGTCTCAGTCAAGACCATGAGTCCCAAGGTGCGGATTGCGCTGATTGCCCTGGCGCTGGCATCGCTGGCACCCGGGGCAGCGGCGGTAGACCCCTTCGCCGGCGGCGACGACCTGGCGAAGATCGAGGCGGAGGAACGGCGCCTGTGGGACCAGGCCGAAGAATTCGACGACATCATGCGCCGCAGCGGCCAGCTCTACGAGGACCAAGCCTTCGTGGACTATCTGCAGGGCATCGCCGACCGCCTGTACCCGGAACTGAAGGGACATGTCCGGATCAAGATGCTCAAGTCCCCGATCCTTAACGCTTTCGCCCTGCCCAACGGCAGCGTCTACGTCAATCAGGGTTTGGTCTCGCGGTTCCAGAACGAGGCGCAACTGGCCACTGTGATCGGCCACGAAATCGCCCACTTCGAGTTACGACATGGGTATCGCCAGCGCAGCCTGCTCAAGAATACCCTCCTGCTCAGGGCGGTGGTACAGATGCTGGGAGTGCCGTCCCAAGTGGACATCGTGTTCTCGTCTTCGATGTTCGGCTATTCGCGGGAACTTGAATCGGAAGCGGACGAGCTGGGCTACCAGCATGTCGCCGCGGCCGGCTATGACGTGAAGGAAACCCCCAAGGTATTCGAGCACCTGATTCGGGAAACCAAGACTTCCGAGGTCCGGGAGCGGATCTACCTGTTTTCCAGCCATCCTAAGCTCCAGGACCGCGTCGACAACTACGCGAGGCTTTCTAAGAACGCCCCGGATGACGGAATCCGTAACACCGAGGAATACCTCCAGCGGATCGGGGTAATCCGACTCACCAACATTCAGAACGAGCTCACCATGGGCCGGGCAAAGAACGTCCTGCTCGCCCTGTGCAGCCCGGAAAGCCTCAGCGACTACCCGCCGGAAATCCACTACTACCTGGGCGAGGCCTACCGCCAGCGAGGCGCCATGGGCGACGATGTTTCGTCCGAATTCGCCTACATGGACGCGGTAAGACTGGCGCCGAACTTCGCCCCCAGCTATCGGGCGCTGGGGATCATTTACCTGAAGGACGGCGCCTACGCCGACGCCGAGGCTCAGTTCGCCCACTACCTGGAGCTGGCGCCCGAAGCCCCGGACATCGCCTACGTGCTCCATTACCTCCGGTTGGCGCGGGAGAAACAGGGAAAATCTTGAGGCGCCGCGCGTTTCTCACCGCCTTGTCCGCGCTCGCGTTCGCCGGATGTGCTTCGTGGGTGGTTATCCAGGCCGAAACCCCGCCCTACGAGGACGAGACCTACCAGATCCAGCTCCCTCCGGGTTGGGTGCGCGCGATGTTCGAGCAGGAGGCTGTGGCGCTCACCCGTGACGGGCACCATCTGGAACTGATCTTCGTGCAGCGCACGCCCCACGCGAAGGCGTTCAAACGGATTAAGAAGCCGGCCAGCGGGGATTTGCTGCCGTCGGAGTTGGCGGAGCTGGCGCTATCGGAGCAGAAGGCGGCAGACCCGGCGCTTTCCACTTTGGTCATTCTGTCCAACCAGCCCGCCATGTTGGGCGGCCGGCTGGGATTTCGCCTGCACCTGCGCTTCACCACCCCCAAGGGCCTGCCCATGGAGCAGTTGCTGTATGGCGTGTGCGACGCGAAGTACTACTACAGCATGGGCTTCCAGGCGCCCAGCTTCCATTACTTCCCGACCTACCAGCCGGATTTCGAGCGCATGGTGCGTTCGTTCAAGCTGCTGACGCCCCCGCTGTCCTAACGAACGTTGTCCGGTTCGGGGCCATCTCCGTTGATCGAGGACTCGGCGCGCCCGCCGGCGTCGCAAACCGCCCTGGGAAAACCGTCCCGGGCTCCGCTCCCGATTCACGGATCGATCAGGCCGCTCCGGACTGCGATCATCGCCAACTCCGCGGCATTCGCCGCCCCCAGCTTGTGCTTGATGTTGTATAGGTGAGTCCCCACGGTGCTCGGGCTCAGGGACAGGATTTGGGCAATTTCCGATACCTGGCGGCCGTTCGCGACCTGCATGAAGACTTCGAATTCCCGATCGCTCAGCACGTCCACCGGGCTCTGGACCGAATTGAACTGGTTGAATGCCAGTTCTTGGGCGATCTGGGGGTCGATCACTTTCTTGCCCGCCGCCACATCGCGCACCGCGCCGATCAGCGCCTCCGGCGCTCCCCGCTTGCAGAGATAGCCGTACGCGCCCGCCGCCAGGGCGCGCTTCGCGTGAACCGTGTCCTCGTGAGCCGACAATGCCAGGATGCGCGCCGCCGGATGCTTCGCGAGAATACGGCTGACGGCTTCGATGCCCCCCATCCCCGGCATGGAAATGTCCATCACCACCACGTCGGGAAGGTGATCCGAGAATTGGCGGCAGGCTTCCTCCCCGCTTCCGGCCTCCGCGACGACCTTAAGATCCGGCGCGTCCTCCAGCAACAGGCGGAATCCCTTCCTCACCAGCACGTGATCGTCAACCAGCATCACGCTCACGATGCGGACAGCCATGGCATTCCTTTCCTTTCCTGCTAATCCTTCAGGGGCAGTACCACCGACACCGTCACCCCCGCTCCGGGACCACTCTCGAGCGTCAACCAGCCCCCCAGCGCTTCCACGCGCTCCCGCATTCCCATGACGCCGAAGCGGCCGGGCGGGGCGGCGCCCGCCAAGCCCTTGCCGTTGTCCTTCACCACGATCTGCACGGCCGGCGCCGAATCCCGGGACCCCGTCGCCGGGTGGGCCGAGATGTCTACCCGCGTCGCGCCGGAATGGCGGGCCACGTTGGTCAGGCATTCCTGGACCACCCGAAAAGCTGCCAGCACCACGCCTTCATCCGCATCCTCCAGTCCCTCGCCCACCTCCAGGCTCAGTTCCACGTCCGGGTGGGCCGACCTCCACCGCCCGGCAAGGTCCTGCAGCACCTGCGGGAGGCCGAGATTTTCGAGGGCCGCGGGCCGCAGGCGATGGACGATGCCGTGCACCCCGTCGTAAACCTGCCCTGCCACCGCTGCAATGGTATTGGCATTTTCATGAATTTCCGGCTGGCCCTGCCGGGTCCGGTTGGCGATGGACACCGCGATGGTGCGAATCGCGGTCAGGGCCTGCCCCAGCTCGTCGTGGAGTTCCCGGGCGATGCCCCTCCGTTCTTCCTCGATGTGACGATGCAATAGTCGTGCCACTTCTCCCTTTTGTTCCAGCCGCCGATTAATGGAGAGCGTGGACTCCAGTTGCTCCGCCATCCGGTTGAAGCTGTCGCTGACGCTGGCAAGTTCGGGAATCCTGAAACGGGGAAGGCGCGCCTGAAGGCTGCCTTGTTGCATCGCACGAAGAGCGCCCACGATCTCCTCGAGGGGCCGCAGCGCTCGGCCGACAAACGCGAAAACCAAAGCGTTAAGGGCCCCGAAAAACCCCAGCGCAAGCCAGAAGATCCGCACCCCGTCGTCCCAGGCGTCAAGCACCGCGCGCGACGCGTCGGGGACGATCATGAGCCGCATTCCGGGAAGGCGGATCTCGGTGAGCTTGAGATCCGGTGTGACCAGAGCCGCGAACCAATCGGGCGCGAACCGTCCCGCCTTGTAGGTGGGCGGCGGCGAGCTATAGATGACTTCCGCAGCTTGGTACACCACGATATCGTTGCTCCGCACCCTTCCCAGCCGCCGGACGAATGCGACCAGATTCGCCTCGGCGGCCTGGGGCGTTGCGCCGGCCTGCAGGTTCTCCGCGACCACCGCCTGCATCATCTGTACCGTAACCCGCGTCGCTGCGGTGACTTCCTCCCGGACGGAAGCCCGATAGCCGTCCACCAGCACGTAGGCCAGGCCCGCGAGAAATATCAGGGAAACTGCCGTGATCAGCAGGTTGACAAGGAGCCGCAGGCTCATGGACGGAACTGGCGAGAGCGCGGCGTTACGAACGTTCCAGCCTGAACACGATGGGCACCAGGATGCTGAATTCCCGGCCCTGGAGCCCTTCCGGCATGTTGGGCAGGGGGTTGGCCCGGTTCACCATCTCTATGGCCTGTTGATCCAGGACTTCATGGCCGCTGGACTCGGTCACCACGACGTTGGTGATGGTGCCCTTCTTGGCGACGAAGACCTTGAGCTGCACCTTCCCTTCCCAGCGGCGCAGTTGCGCGATCCGGGGGTAGTGCTGGTACTGGGCCAGGAACCGCGCCAGGGTGTCCCCATAGCTGGAGAGCAGGCGGTCATCCATGGGGCGCTTCATCGCGGGCGGAACCGCCACGGTAACCGCCGGCGGCGTCGCCTTGGGAACCGGTTCCACCGCGACCACGGGGGGCGGGGGCGCGGGCTCAGGCGGCGCTTGCTCCGACACAGGCCGGGGCTCCGGGACGGGGCGGGCGATCGGTTTGGGCTTGGGCTTGGGCGACTCCTTGGGGCGCGGCGGCTCAGGCCTTGCCTCTTCCACCTTGGGTGGTGGGGAGGGCGCCGCCACCACCTCCGGCGGCGGAAAGCGGAGCGTAATTTCCAGGGGCCGCATATCTTCC
>DKBC01000157.1 GCA_002451065.1 Betaproteobacteria bacterium UBA6910 | reverse complement strand
ACGGCGGCACCCTGGTCTACAACCGCCGCCAGACGGTGGTGCCGGATGCGATCGTGCCGGGAATCACCGCCGGCGGCGGCGCGGGTCCGCTGAACGACCCGACGGCCATGTTGTACGTGCGCACCAGCGACCTGGCGCCGGTGGATCCCAACGCGGCGGTGTGCTCGCTCAATCCGGCGGTGAACCCCAACGCGGTGGACACCAACGCCGACGGCATCCCCGACACGGTGGTGGATCCCGCCACGGGCGTTCAGGCCACCAGCGCGCTGCAGCTTCCGGGCTGCCCGGTGATCCTGGCGGCCGGTGCGCCGGTGGAGCCGGTGGTGCTGCGGGCCAACGCGGGCCAGTGCATCCAGGTCACGTTGCGCAACCGCCTGCCGGCGGTGGCGCCGGACCTGGCGGGCTGGCAGGACACCTTCTGGGTGGTCAACCGCGACCTGTTCAATCCGGTGCGTAATCCGCTCCAGATGAGCTTCTTCGGCAACAACCTGATCCGGCCCTCGAGCCACGTGGGCCTGCACGCCCAGCTGGTGGAGTACGACGCCAGCCGGGACGACGGTCTGGTGGTGGGCGGCAACGCCGCGGGCGGCCTGCTGGCCCCCCCGGGCGGTGCCAAGGTTTCCCGGTTCTACGCCGGCGACCTGCGGCATGAGCCGGTGGCGGGGAACAACCCCAACCAGCGCCGGTTCCAGATCGTGGCGACGCCGGTGGAGTTTGGCGCCACCAACCTGCTCTCGGCGGACCGGGTCAAGCAGCCCCAGAAGGGCCTGTTCGGCGCCCTGGTAATCGAGCCCGCCGGGTCCACGGTGACGGCCAACACTCAGGTGCCTGACGGGCAGGGAACGGGAGCGGCCACGCGCCTCACCCGCGCCCAGGCCACGGTGGAGGCGCCCGCGGGTGACGCCGGATCCGGCGGCACCTTCCGGGAGGCCCTGGCCATCGGCCACAAGATCACCAACCTGCGCTGGGCGGACGGTTCCGCGATCCGCAACGTCAACCAGCCCGAGCTGGGGGTCGAGGGGGCCGAGGACTCGGGTCATGCCGGGTTCAACTACGGCATGGAGCCTTCGTGGTTCCGGTTCCAGCTGCCGCCCGACGTGCCCTTCGGCAACGCCGGGACGCCCAACAGCTACGGCAGCATCCCCAACGTGCAGGCGCTTTACGCCAACGCCCTGGTGGACGCGGAGCCCAACGCCATCCCGGCGATCCCGGGGGTGAGCGCGGCGGGCGATCCGCAGACACCGGTGTTCCGGGCCGCGGCGGGGCAGGCGAGCCGCATGTACGTGCTCAACGGCGCCTCGGCGGACCGGGACGGCACCTTCATCCTCCACGGCCACCTGTGGCAGCGGGACCCCTATGTCTGCCCGGGCCAGGGCGATCTGGGTCTGGCGGGCCGCTGCAACCCGAACGAGCCGGTACCCTCGCGGGCCCTGGGCAACAACCTCCAGGGCAAGTGGATGGGCGGCGAGGAAGGCATGGGCCACGTGTATGGCCACTGGCCGATCCTGTTCGGCGCCGGCGGCACGGGCGCGGTGACGGGGGATTACCTGTTCCGCGACTACGCGCCCAACGGCAACCGCAACGGGCAGTTCGGCTTCCTGAGGGTGGAGTGATGGCAGCAATCCAAGAAGAAAAACGGTAGCACTCCGTAAGGGGAAAAACCTGGAGGGCGCGGTTCCCAAGGGCCGCGCCCTTTTTATTTTGATTTCCGGAACCTTCGACGCGGCTCTGGGGCACGGGTCCGAAGCGGGCGGTTTCTTGATACACTGCAATAGTCTCCCGGAGGCTGGCTCAGGGAAGCCGGACCAGGCTCCGGAACCGTCGGCTCCGGGCGTTGCCCAATCAGGCTCATGCGCTGGTTTCTCGCGGCAAGGCAGCATCGGCCGCGGTCTAGGTGAATCCGGGTCTTTCAACAAGCTGGCCCAGCCGCGGCAGGCACGCCGCCGGGCCGGATAAGTTGTCGAGGAGAGAAAACGTGCAAACAGTCAGATGGTGGATCGCGGCCCTGGCTCTCGCCCTGTCGCCGCTTGCCCAGGCCGAGGAAGGCAAGGCCGCCCCGGCGAAGAAGGCGCAAGCGGCGGAAAAAACGAAGGAACCCAAGAAGGCGGAGGGCGCCGACCAAGCGAAGGAGGGCGGCAAGGAAGGGGAGGACACGCCCAACCGCATCAATCGCGAGGGCATGATCGTGGAGTTTTCGGTGCGCCCGGTTTCCGGCAAGACGGACAAGGTGATCGCGGCCGACTGGGCCGACGTCACCTTCCGCATCACCGACGCCACCACCGGTCAGCCGGTCCAGGGCCGCTACCCGGCGGGGTGGATGGACTTGGGCGAGGCCTGGGAGGCCAAGGGGGGGCGGCCCATGAGCTGCCGGGACCGGGTCTCCACCTACCTGAAGGGCATCGTGGGCGTGCGGCCCATGATCGACCTCAACAGCCACTTCCTGCTGGTGATGAACCGCGATGCCTCCATCTCCGTCATCGACCCGGCGGTGGGCATCACCGGCATCACCAACCTCTTCGCCCAGATCAACCTCGACCGCCCGGGCGCCGACTGGGCCAAGACCGAGGACGACAAGCGGCTGTTCGTGACCATGCCCCTGGCCGGGAAGGTGGCCCTGGTGGACACCGAGAGTTTCAAGGTCGTCGGCAAGGCGGACGCCGGCGAGCAGCCCACCCGGGCCGAGCTGCAAAATGACGAGCGCTACCTGTGGGTGGGCAACAACGCGCGGGACGAGAAGCAGAGCGGCGTCACCGTCATCGACACCGCCAAGATGGAGAAGGTGGCCTTCATCCCGACCGGGAAGGGCCACCACGAGATCGCCTTCACCGACGACGACCGTTACGCCTTCGTCTCCAACCGCGACGGGGGCTCGGTGACGGTCATCGACATCCAGACGCTGAAGAAGGTGAAGGACATCAAGGCCGGCGAGAAGCCCATCTCCATGGCCTACTCCACCCTGGGCAAGGCTCTCTACGTGGCCGACGGCAAGGACGGGATCATCACGGTGGTGGATCCCGAAGGCATGAAGATCCGCACCACCCTCAAGGCCAAGCCCGGCCTGGGGCCCATGCGTTTTTCCCAAGACGGGCGCTGGGGCATGGTGGTGAACCCCTTCGAAAATAAGGTGTACGTCATCGACGCCTCCAGCGAGAAGCTGGCCCACGGTGTCGAGGTGGGCAAGGAGCCCTACCAGGTGACCTTCACCCGCAGCTTCGGGTATGTGCGTTCCCTGGGCACCGAGCGGGTGGGGCTCATCCCGGTGTCGGAACTCGGGAAAGCCGAAACGCCGCCGGTCACCTATATCCCGGCTGGCCAGAACCCGCCGGGTACCGCCGGGGAAATCAGCATCGCCGAAGCCATGGTGCCCTCGGCCAAGGAAGCCGCCGCCTACATCGTCAATCAGGCGGAAGGCACCGTGCACTTTTACATGGAGGGCATGGGCGCGCCCATGGGCGCCTTCCGCAACTACGGCCACGAGGCCCGGGCCATCGAGATCGTGGACCGCAGCCTCCAGGAACAGGAACCCGGCGTCTACACCGGGCGGGTGAGGATTCCGGTGCCGGGCACCTACGACGTGGCCTTTCTCATGGACACGCCCCGGTTTCTCCACTGCTTCAGCGCCGCGGTGGAGCCCAACCCGGAGGCCAAGACCACGACCGCGCCCATGGCGGTGGAGTACCAGATCCCGGACCGGATGGTCCCGGTGGGCGCCGCCACCAAGATCAAGTTCAAGCTCACAGATCCGGCCACGGGCAAGCCCGTCGGGGACATTCCCGACGTGACGGTGCTCTACTACCGCTCGGACGGCCGCGGGCGCACCGTGGTGCCGGCCAAGGCTCTGGGCAAGGGCCTCTACGAGGCACCGGTCCGGGTGGACACGGCGGCCACCTATTACGTGTTCGTGGGCTCGAGGTCTAAGGACGTCAACTACTCCGACCTCCCCTTCGCCAGCCTCATGGGCGTGCCGGCCAAGACGGGCAAGACCGGGAAGTGATGGCAGCGGTGCTGCTCCGGCTCGCGCTCCTGTCGCCGCTGCTGGCGGCGTGGGGCGCCGCCTGGGCCCAGGGCTACTACCCCGGGGACGCGGTCAAGGTGAACGGGGTGGCCATCAGCTACCAGCGCTTTCACGGCTTCTACACCGAGTACCAGCGCTCCAAGGGGGTGGCCGTGGGCGCCCGCGGCGACCAGCTCGCGCTGCTCACCCGGCTGCGCCGGGAGGCTATGGACGAGATGGTGGACCAGGAGCTGCTGCGCCAGGCGGCCCAGAAGAAAGGCATCGAGGTCAGCCCGGAGGAGGTGGACGCCGCGGTGGCCGAACTGAAGAAGGTGTTCAAGACGCCCCAGTCCTTCGCCAGCCGGCTCCAAACAGAGGGCTTCACCGAGGAGACCTACCCCAAGCACGTGGAGGGCATGATCGCGGCCAAGCGCTACCTGGATGGCATCCGCGAGGGCGCCGCCAAGGTCAGCGATGAGGAACTGGAAGCCTATTACCGGGATAACCAGCAGCGGCTCACCCTTCCCGAGCAGGTGCGGGTGCGGCAGATTCTCCTGGTGTGGAAGCCCCGGGACGGACGCAATGACCGGGCGGCGACCCGGGAGGAGATGGAGTCCATCCTGGAGCGGGCCCGCAAAGGCGAGGATTTCGCAGAGTTGGCGCGCAAATATTCCGAGGACCCGGAAACCGCCGCCAGCGGCGGGGACATGGGCTTCTTCCACCGGGGGCAACGGGTCCCGGCGCTGGAGCGGGCCGCCTTCGCCTTGAAGCCCGGGGAGATCTCGGACATGGTGGAGACGCCCTTCGGGGTGCATATCCTGCGCTTGGAGGAGCATCGGGACGCGGAGTTGCTGCCCCTGGACCAGATCCGCGAGCAGTTGCGGGAGCACGTCCGCAACGAAAGGGCCGAGGCTGCGGTCGAGAGCGAGATCGCCCGGCTGCGGGACGCGGCGGAGATCAAGATCCTCATCCCCCTGTGACCGCGGTGCTTCCCAATCCTTGAAAAGCGGGGGCAATGACCCGGCAGCTGGTTAGCGGGGCCTTGGGTTGCCTTCCGATACCTGGCGGCCACCCCGGCCAGCGGGGTCATCGGCGCCCTGCCGGCGATGCCGGCCCAGGACTACCGCTCCTTCGCCCTGGTGTGGCAGAAGATGATGAACTACCGCTACGCCTCGGGTAACGCCGTGCAGAACGAGTCCGAGGAGGGCCCGGGGCTGCCGGAGAACCCGCCCCACACCACCCTCAACGCGGCCAACTACAAGGCCGAGCCCACCTTCTTCCGCTTCGGCATCCCGCCGCTGGCGGCGGCGGGCGGGGCCGGGGTGTTCGGCGTGGGCGGCTGCGGCCAGCCGATCACGGCGCCCAAGCCGGCGAACCCGGCGGACCTCACCTGCTTCGGCAACGTGACCAACGCCGGCGACCTGTTCAGCAACGTGCTCACCGCCGGCGCGGATCCGCAGACGCCGGTGTTCACGGTGGCGAGGAACACGCCGTTCCGCATCCACCTGGTGAACGCCAACTCCAGCAACCGGGGCGCGACCTTCACGCTGCACGGTCACGTGTGGCCGCGGGATCCGTACCTGGCGCAGAACCGCGACGCCAACGGCTTCCCGACGCTGGTGGCCGGGACGCAGCTGGGCGGCGTGGGCTCGGTGGACATCGGCGCCAACCCGATGCAGATGTACTTCGGAGCCCAGGAGAGCATCATCGGCAGCGCCCACTTCTCGTTCGTGCTGCCCAGCGCGGGTGGGGCCGACGGCGTGACCGGCGACTACCTGTTCCGGGACACCGCCGCGGCCGGCATGGGCGGCGGCGCCTGGGGCATCCTGCGGGTGCCGTAATGTAGCAGTGAAGACACCCGGCCGCCCCCGGGAGGGGGCGAGCCGGGGGCAGGTCCAGCGGGAGCTGGGGAATCATCCGGGGCCGCAGGCCCTGGACAGAAAAAACAACCGGCAACACCTCTCTCACAAGGGGAATAGGGGCGCGGTCCGCAGGGGCCGCGCCCCTTTTTCTTTGCCGGCGCCCCGGCCGGAGGTCCAGGAGGGGGCGGGTCACGAACCCGTTTTTGCGCGGTGCGCCGCAGCCCGCCCGTCGCGGATCTCCCCGGGCAGAGCGGCCCGCCTCGCCCTGTTCGACGCGGGGAATCCGCCTATGCCCCGGGGACCTGCCCGAGGTCGGCGTCACCGCACCATAAAGACCCTGGTCCTGGGTATCTTTGCGGGGCGTTCTCGTACGGGCGACTCCGGAGAACGGGGATTAATCCCCGAGAAGTGGGGGTTTTGCCACCCATAATTGGGTAAAAATCCACACTATCGGGCAATCTCACGCACCTGTGGGTTTTGCCACAGTGCTTTAAAAAAACCATTTTCATTAGATAGTTGTCGCGATCTTCCGGGGGTCTGAGGAATCTGGCACGTATCCTGCGGATGGTTGCCCACGCCGACAAAACTTACACGCAGTAAGGGTTGGAGGCGATTCCCCTTGTGCAGTGCAAAAGGAAGGAGATTTTCATGAACCAGAAACCCCGGCTGCGATTCCGCAAGGGATCGAACCCCGGCATCTTCCGGCTCCGGCGTCTGAAGCAGGCGCTGGCCGTGACCGGGATGGGCGTCACGGCGCTGCTCGCGGTCCCCACGTCCCACGCCGCGATTACCTGTGACCGAACCGTGACGGCGGACATCGTGGCTTTCGACAAGCCGCTGATGTACAACCGCCTGGGCGCGGGCAACGTCAACGGCATGATGTATGCGCTGCGCCGTGACGTGGTGAACGTGAACACGCTGGCGCCGCTGACGGTGGATCCGGCGGGAGCGCTGCCCGGCCTGGTGGACCTGCGGCCCGACAAGCGCCACCGCCCTCTCGTGCTGCGCGTGCGCAAGGGCGACTGCCTGACGGTGAGCCTGCAGAACCTGCTCACCGGCCCGGGCCAGCCCAACGCGGATCCCACGGGGGCAAATCCGTTCGCCGTGCCCAAGGTGACGCCGGCGGGGCAACTGTTCAACGTGCTCGTCGACGAGCAGGTGCAGGACCGCGCCGTGGGGTTCCACGCGGCCGGCCTGCAGAATGTCATCGGCATGCAGGACGACGGGTCCTTCGTCGGCACCAACACATCGAGCCTCGCGGGCATCGGGCAAACCAGGACCTACACCCTCTACGCGGCGAAGGAAGGCGCCTTCCTGGTGAAGAGCGACGGCTCCACGGTGGGCGCGGACGCCAACCAGGGCAACGCGGGCAACGGGCTTTTCGGTCAGGTCATCGTGGAGCCCACGGGCGCGGCCATCTACCGCAGCCAGGTGGTGGAGGAGGAGATGCGCCTCGCCGCCACGGGCGCCACCGCCGACGGGCTGCCGATCCTCGATTACGAGGCGGTCTATCCCAGCGCGGCGCCGTGGATCGCCGAGGGCAAGGCGGGGCTGCCGGTGCTGAACATGATGCAGTGCTCGGCGCCGAACGCCTGCGCCATCGTGCACTCCGAGATCAACGCGGTGATCGCCCATGGCGGCGCGGACGAGAAGGTGGACGGCAACGGCATGTTCCCGGCCTCCACTTATCCCCTGGAGAGCACGGGCAGGCGCAACCCGACGCTGCCCAACCGGCTGGAGCCGTTCCGCGACTTCGCCTCCCTGTTCCATGACGAGCCCTCCACGGCCCAGGCCTTCCCCGGCTTCTACGTGACAGACCCGGTGTTCCGCTACGTGCTGGCGGGGGTGAAGGACGGGTTCATGATCAACTACGGCTC
>DKBC01000011.1 GCA_002451065.1 Betaproteobacteria bacterium UBA6910 | reverse complement strand
TGCACCGGCTCGAACATGGACGGAAACTCCCGCTCCGGGTTCAGATTTGCCGAAGGCGCTATGCCGATGGTTCCGGTGCAGGCGGGCCCCAAGTCCGAAAGGATGTCTCCGAAAAGGTTGGAACCCACCACCACGTCGAACCAGTCCGGGTGCTGCACGAAATGGGCGGTCAGGATATCGATGTGGTACTGGTCCACACGGGTACCCGGATACCGCGAGGCCATGGCGGCGAAGCGCTCATCCCAGTACGGCATGGTGATGGAAATGCCGTTGGACTTGGTGGCGGAGGTCACATGCTTTTTTGGTCGGGTCTGAGCGAGTTCGAAGGCATACCGCAGAATCCGGTCCACCCCCCACCGGGTGAACACCGTCTCCTGGATCACGGTCTCCTGGTCGGTGCCGTCGAAAATTCGCCCACCGATGGACGAGTACTCGCCCTCGTTGTTTTCGCGCACCACGATGAAGTCGATATCGCCGACCTTGCGGCCTGCCAAGGGTGACGGGACACCCGGCATCAGCCGCACCGGGCGGACGTTGGCGTATTGCCGGAATTCCCTGCGGATAGGTATCAGCAGCCCCCACAGGGACACATGATCCGGAACCGTGGGCCAGCCCACGGCTCCCAGAAAAATCCCATCGTGCCGCCGGATCTGATCCAGGGCGTCCCCGGGCATCATTCGGCCATGCTTGGCGTAGTGCTCGCAGCTCCAGTCGAACTCATCCCAATGAAACCGGAAGCCGAATTTTGACGCCGCCGCGTCCAGCACCCGGATGCCTTCCGGAACAACTTCGTTCCCGATGCCGTCACCAGGAATAACTGCGATTCGGAATGTCTGCAAATTGCCTCCCCGCTGCGCCGTGTACTCGAAACTGAAAAACGGCCCGTAGTCTACACATATAAGGCGGGGTTGGCTTTCTTCGGCCATTTCTTGCTTTGCGGCATCCCAACCTTCCGACTGCGACCATGAAACCGGCAGACCGGCGAGGTGAGCTACTGTCAACTCGACCCCGTAGCCGCCAAACGCCGACAGGGCCTCCGAAATTGTGGCGACTTTCGAAAATCAATACCTCGGGGACGAATGGCAATCCTGAACGGACTGGATGCAAAGGGTGGAATCCGGCCGAACGAATCTCGTTACCCTCGGTCTAGGTTGGTGGCCGACTCATGGATACCCTCACCCATGCCCTTTCCGGTGCCTTGGCGGCCCGGGCCAGTGCGCCGGCCGAGCCGAGTTCAGCCTCGATCCCGGTTTGGCAGCGGGTGGCGTTGGGGACGGCCGCTGCAGCGTTCCCGGACGGGGACGTGCTCCTGACATTGGTTTCCCCGATTGCCTACCTCACCCAGCATCGGGGGGTCACCCATTCCATCCTGATGCTTCCGTTCTGGGCGTCACTGCTGGCCTGGCTCGCTGTCGCGGCATTCCGAAATCGCGGGGGTTGGCGCGATTACTTCATGATCAGCGCCCTGGGAATCGGGGTGCACATCGCCGGGGACTGGATCACATCCTTCGGGACCATGATCCTGGCCCCGCTTTCCAACACGCGGTTTGCGTTGGGCACCACCTTTATCATCGACCTCTGGTTCACCGGCATCATCCTCGCCGGGCTTCTTTTCTCATTGGCTTGGCGCAAAACGCGGGTGCCAGCCGTCGCAGCGAGTCTCGCGCTGGCGGGCTATGTGGGGCTCCAGGCCTACCTCAAGCACGAGGCCGAAGGCATCGGCCGCGCGCACGCGGGATCTCACGGGCTGCCGGCCACGTCAGTGGTGGCCGTTCCTCGCCCCCTTTCCCCTTTCAACTGGATGATCGTGGTGGAAAACGCCGGGCAATATCACCATGCGCAGGTGAATCTGCTGCGTCGGACCCCACCGGCCCCGGAGTCGCCGCAAGCAAACCTGCTGGGCCGAATTGCCGCCCATATTCATCCCGTTGCGACGGCACCATGGATCCCGGAAACACGTTTCGGCTGGTCCGAGGAGGAAGCCCGGGTGGCTCGCGAGGCCTGGGAAGCACCAGCCTTTGGCTTCTACCGCTGGTTTGCCAGGTTTCCGGCCTTGTACCGGATCGACCGCGGCAATCCCTCCACCTGCGTCTGGTTCCAAGACCTTCGATTCCTGATTCCCGGCAGAGACCACATCCCGTTCCGCTACGGCTTGTGCCGGGAGGAGAGAGGCACCTGGGAGCCCTTCCAGCTCACGGCAGGGGGTCGCCGAAGCCTGCCGCCATGAGCGCGTCTCCCATCGCCAGTGCCGCAGCGGGCAAAGGGTCCGTCACGGATGGGAGATGCATAAGGTTATACTTATGGTTCGCATCAGTACATAATATTGGTGCGACGCAGCATCATTGCCCTAGAATGCACGGCATCTGCTCGTTAAGTCGGGCATTGCCGATGGAAACCCTTTCTGCTGCATAACGGCACACCCGGTCCTCGGCAACCCTTTTTGATTAGGAAAGGAGCCACATCATGAAACTAGCCATTGCCCTTTGCACCTTCGCCATCAGTGCCGCCGCCTGGGCCGGCGACGAACCCAGCTACGGCAACCGGGTCGTATCGGCGGACGCCGTCGCGAAATCCAAGACCGGATCGTTCGACGTCTTCATCGACCAGCCGACCGGTTACGCCTTCGTGAATACGCCGAAGGGCTGGAAATTCACTCGCAAGGTGAAGGACGAGTCCCCGATGGTGCGTAGCGAGGAACCCGGAGTCCAGGCAAAGAAATCCTGACGCGAATTTCGTACGATCCTCAAAGGGCCGCAATCGCGGCCTTTTTTTCCTTAACCGGGGAATCCTGCGAACGGCCTGTCAATAATCTCTCGTCCGTAGCATGACCGCCGTTCGGTCCGTTTTCGCTACTGGGTCATCCTCGCCCCAGCCTCGGCAGCCGGCATCTTCGGCATCAGCGGATTGCAGTTCTTGATCGTGACCTTTCCCTGCAGCAGATTGCCGCGGGAATACTCGGAGAAAATGCAGGTATTGGCCACCGGGTCGTAGTTCTCGACCCAGAGATTGTCCTCCTTCCACGTGGCAGCGATGTGGTGCTGCCCTTCGGGCACTGCAATCGCCATCACGCCACCAAAGCGCTTCACGAACACCTGCTCGAAATAGAAGTAATAGGCTACCCAGCCGATCAGAAGAACCAGGCCTGACGATATGAGCGCCGCCCGAAGATTGTTCAAGCGGCCGGCGAAGATGGACATGGCGACGATGACGAGCGCGATGACTGCGCCCCAGTAGAGATAGGTGATCATGGGGTCAACTGGCTCCGCATCTAGTTAAGGGAAATCTCGATCAAGACGATTTGTCGTTCCGTCCGCGCATTGCCTCATAACGCGCCCGGGTCTCCTCGTTCATCGGATACAGGCCCGGAAGCTGTGCCCCCTCCAAAACCTGCTCCATGATCCAGCCCTCCATGCGCTCCTGCTCGGGCGCCGTGGAGAGCACGTGGTCCAGCAGCCCGGCGGGGATGACGACCGCGCCGTCCAAGTCGGCGACCACCACGTCATCTGGAAACACCGCCACGCCGCCGCAGCCGACGGGCTCCTGCCAGTTCACGAAGGTGAGCCCCGCCACCGATGGCGGAGCGGCGGCGCCCTGGCACCACACAGGCAGTTCCGTGGCAAGCACCCCTGCCGCATCCCGCACCACGCCGTCGGTGACCAGGGCGGAGACCCCCCGGTACTTCATGCGCGCGCAGAGAATGTCTCCGAAAATCCCGGCATCCGTGACGCCCATGGCATCGACCACGGCGACACAGCCCTCCGGCATGGACTCTATGGCGGCCCGGGTAGAACGCGGGCTGGACCAGGACTCGGGCGTGGCCAGATCCTCCCGGGCCGGCACGAAACGTAGCGTGAAGGCACTTCCGACACGGCGCGGCGACGCGGGGTTCAGGGGCCGGGCACCACGCATCCAGACGTTGCGCAGTCCCTTCTTGAGCAGGATCGTGGTAATGGTCGCGGTCGGGACAGCGGACAGGATTTCAACGGTCTTCGGGTCAAGGGTCATGGGGATCGGCATCCTCGAATCGTTGCGCCCTGGAAGGGCCACGATGGCTCCCAGTGTAGCCAATTCCTCGTCCGGTCACGGGCGGAGGCGACACGAGGCCACCCCGTACCGCTCGTTCCACCACCTCGGCAATTCCGCGACTGAGTCAAGCACCGCGGTCGGCCGGACATCACCCTGGAGATCGGTTGGGCGGAATTTGCCGGTCTTCACCAGGATGCCATTGATCCCCGCAGCCTGCGCCCCGGCAATGTCGCCCCGGATGTCATCGCCAATCATGACCGACTCGCCTGCGGCGCAGCCGATCATGGATAGCGCGATGTCAAAAAACGCTATAGCCGGTTTGCCCAGCACCACTGGTTCCACCCCGGCAGCGTACTCCAGGGCCTTGACGTAGGGTCCCACGTCGATGCGCAGACCTTCTTCGGGCGCCTGCCAGTAGCGCGTCATGCCAAGGGCAATCAGCGAAGGCCTCGGGTACTGCATCAGGAAGCGAAACGCGCGGTTGAGGGTGGAAAAATCCCAATCCTCCCCAAGGTCCCCCAGAACAACGGCACCGACCTTTTCCCGGTCCTCACCCTTCGCCAAGGGCAGCTCCTGGAACTCGGCCCGGGTGGCCTCGGGAACAAAGAGCACCACGCTGCCCTCCACGTGTTCCCGGATCCAGCGCGACGCCGCCACCGGCGGTGTGAGAATGGCGTCGGGTTCCACCGTGATGCCGATCCCGGCCAGCTTGCTGGCCAGCGCGCTGCGCGGACGCGAGGTGGTATTGGTCAGAAAGCAGTGGGGAATGCGGCGCCCGCACACCCACGCCAGCGCGTCTGCGGCGCCCGGAATGGGATCGCCCCCGACGTAGAAAACGCCGTCGAGATCGAACAGAATGCCCGGCATACAAGCCCCTCCTTCTTTGGTGAGAGCCCCTTGAGCGCCCGGTGTTCCATAGCATCCAGTTCCGAGTGAGCCAGGCCTTCCCACTGGAGGCTAGGCGCAAGACAATTGCGGACGATGCTGACCCATTTCGTCGCCGACGACGGGGAGCGTGTGCACGTGGCGGTTTCCGGCGAGGGTCCGCCCATTGTCATGCTCCACGGCTGGACGGCGAGCCACCTGGAGTGGGCTCCGCTCTTGCCGGCACTGGCCCGGCGACACAAGGTATATCGCTGGGACGCCCGGGGACATGGAGGCCACGCCCTGACCCGTCCAACGCGCCCTACGGTGGAGCGCATGGCCCGGGACCTGAAGAACCTTCTGGACCACTACAGGCTGGACGAAGTGACGGCGGTGGGGCATTCCATGGGCGCCCTGACCCTGTGGGAATACATCCGCCACCAGGGAACCCGCCGGTTGGGCCGGCTATGCCTGATCGACCAGTCGCCGCGCCTGGTGACGGATGACGAGTGGTCCCTGGGCATTTACGGCGACTTCGATGAGGAGCGGGCACGCGCGTTCTTGGCCGACTTGCACGACGACTTCGCCGAGGCGGTGCTGCGGCTCGCAGCCCACGGCCTCAACAGCCGGGCGCGTCACTCGTATGGGCGGAACGCCCGCGCTTGGCAGAAAAGCCGCAGGGACCTGAAGCGTCTGGACCCGGTGCCATTGATCGAGACGTGGCAAAGCTTGACCAAAGCCGACTACCGTGATGTCCTGGACAAAATAGATATCCCTACATTGCTGGTATTTGGTGGTGAAAGCAACTTTTACCACTTGGAGACTGCCCGATATCTGGCCCAGCGCATGCCCCGGGCAGAGCTCCAAGTATACGAAGGAACAGACCANNGTCTCTTCTGAGGTTGTCATAAAAACCATTAATCCGTACATGTTGATTTTTGATCAGTACGCCGGTAAATTGCGCATACCCGATGAATTTTGTCGGCTTTGAGCACCTTTGAAAGGAGACGCAGCATGGAACCTCAAGTCCGCAGCGAAGAGCACGTCGAGATCCTGGAATCCCAGGTTCCGGGCAGCCGAGTGAATGCTATCCTGGACAATCCGGTTGATGTGGGTTACGACGAGGGCTGATTTTTCTCCGAATGGAGATCTCCATCGGCAACGGCGGGGCGGGAATTTCCCGCCCCGTTTCATTTTTTACGGGTAGGTCATTCGCCTTGCCCGGTTCAAGCCTCCCCGCCAGAATTCGGGCATGCGCCATTCCTTTTCTGTGGCACGACTGCCCCGAATCGAGTTCGGGTCTGATAGCCACCGCAAGCTACCCGACATCGCGGCCCGCTATGGCAAGCACCTGCTGCTAGTCACGGGGGCACGCTCCTTCAGCGAATCCGCTCAGGGCGCCCGGCTCGCCGCGGCGCTGCGTGCCGCGGGCCTCTCCTGGGAGACCCTCCGCGTAAGCGAAGAACCTTCCCCCAAGTTGGTGGATGATGCGGTGATGGAGCTGCGCGGCGCGGGGATCGAATGCGTCCTGGGAATCGGCGGCGGCAGCGTGCTGGA
>DKBC01000010.1 GCA_002451065.1 Betaproteobacteria bacterium UBA6910 | reverse complement strand
GCCAATCCCATCGGGCAGATCTGGTCCGGGGCGATGATGCTGGAGCACCTCGGTCAGAAGGCGGCGGCGGAAGCGATCCTGAACGCCATCGAGACCGTGCTCGCGGGGGGCCCCCGCACCCGTGACATGGGCGGGCGCGCGGGAACCGAGGAAGTGGGAAAGGCTATCGCCGAAGCGGTGCGCGCCTAGGTTGCATCGCCGGGGTCAATGCCCCCCGGCTTGGGCGCCCCATATCTCCTTAAGCCGCGCGTCACGGCCGCAACCGGTCCGGTAGAACTTGTACCGGATCGGATTCTTCTTGTAGTAGTCCTGGTGATATTCCTCGGCGGGCCAGAACTCGCCCGCCGGAACGATCTGGGTGTAGATCTCCCCCTTGAAGGGTTTGTTCCTTTTCAGGGCTTCCAGGGACGCTTCCGCCAGGCGTTTCTGCTCCTCGTTGAGGTAGAAGATGGCGCTGCGATACTGGGAGCCGCCGTCGCAGAATTGGCGGTCCTTCACCGTCGGATCGATGTTCTTCCAGAACACCTCCAGGAGTTTCTCGTAGCTCACCTTGGCCGGGTCATAAACGATTTCCACCGCTTCGGCGTGGCCGGTCCCGCCCGCCGACACCTCCTCGTAGGTGGGGTTCTTCTTCGTGCCGCCAATGTAGCCCGACGTGGTGGCGATGACCCCGGGCACCTTGTCGAAGTCCGACTCTACGCACCAGAAACAGCCGCCCGCGAAAACGGCTCGGGCTTCGCCGGTCTCTGGGGCTGGAGCCTGGGCGGCTGTGGGCAAGGACGCGAGGAGCGCGGCAAGCGCGACGATCATGCGAAATGCTGACATGGGACAAGATCCTTCTTATCGGTTGACGGACATGAGACCTCTTGGTCGAAGGAGGTGTTCCCAAACTTACGTTTGATGGGAGGCGGCGGCACCAAGCCGGGTCTGAACATGCGGATTCTTCCAGAACGCGAACTCCTCCGCAGAGTGGTGTTCCGTCGTGCAATACCGCACATATTTTTCTAACTGTTTTAAATAGTTAGATCGAATCTTTATCTCGAATGGATTAGGATGGGTCGTCCCTTTCGAAGGAGGCAAGCATGACGACGATCCGAACGCTCTTGATGATTTCCATGGCCGCGGGGTTGACGGCTGGCGCAGCGAAGGCGGACAACGTCTCACCGGCGGTGGGAGGGGGTCTGGGTGCCGCCGCGGGGGCCGCCATCGGGCAGGAAGTGGGTGGTACGACCGGCGCGATCGTCGGGGGTGCCGCAGGCGGTGCGGTCGGAGGTGCCGTTAGCACCGGCGGCAGCGCTCGGGGCGGCGCTGCCGTGGGCGGGGCGGTGGGAGGCGCAGCTGGAGCGGCAGTGGGCCAGTCTGTGGGCGGCAGGACGGGTGCCGTGGTAGGAGCGGGTGTTGGTGGTGCGGGCGGATCGGCGGTTGGCGCGAGCGTCACCCGCGATGATCCCGTAGTACACGGCGGCTATGAGGTGAGACACGGCGACGACTGGGGCGACGACCACGGTCAGGGCAAACGCAAGCACAAGCACAAAGAACAGTACAAGGTGAAGAACGACGGACGCGTGCAGTACAAGTACAAGGTGAAGCACGACTGAAAAAGGGGGAGCTTCCGTAAATCGGGCCCCGCCCTCCGTGGCGGGGCTTTTTTTGGCGGCTTGCACGAAGCGGGTACGGCCAAGCATCTGTTAACATAAAAATTTCGTTACAAACAGAAAAATCGCCATGTTCGGACGCCTGATGCCCAGGGAGGGGAGGTTCTTCGAATTGTTTAATTCCCACGCCGACGAAGTCGTCAAGGGCGCGCGGATGCTGGTTACGCTGCTCGACAACATTTCTTCGCCCTCCGAAAGCGCCCAGGCCATCGACCACCACGAGACGCGGGCGGATCGCATAACCCACGATGCGGTCTCGCTTTTGCACAGGACGTTTATTACACCCTTCGACCGGGAAGATATCCACAAGCTGATTACCCGGATGGACGATATCCTGGACCTGATCCAGGACGTCGCGGAATCCCTTTATCTTTACGACGTGCACCGGCTCACGCCGGAGGCAAGACAGTTGGCGGAGCTGAGCGTGATGGGGTGCGAGCGCGTGCAATCCGCGGTGGCGCTCCTTTCCGACATGCGCAACGCCAAGGCGATCCTTCAGACCTGCCAGGAGATCGACCGGATCGAGACCGAGGCGGACCGCGTGATGCGTTCCGCCATGTCGAAGCTGTTCCGGAATGAGCCGGACGTGCGGGAAGTCATCAAGCTCCGCGCCATTTATGAGCAGCTGGAGATGGTCACCGACCGCTGCGACGACGTTGCCAACATCGTCGAGGGCATCGTTCTCGAGAATTCATAGGCCGTGCCCGTGGAAAATTTGACCATGGGATTCGGCACGCTTGTCATCCTGGTGATGCTGGCCCTTGCCTTCGATTTCATGAATGGTTTCCACGATGCAGCCAACTCTATCGCCACCGTGGTGTCCACCGGCGTGCTGAAGCCGTTTCAGGCCGTTGCGTTCGCCTCATTCTTCAACGTGGTGGCGTTGTTCGTGTTCCAACTCAAGGTGGCAGCCACGGTGGGCAAGGGGATCATCGATCCGACCGCAGTGGACCAATATGTAGTGTTCGGCGCTTTGCTGGGGGCGATCTCGTGGAATGTCATAACCTGGTGGTTCGGTATTCCCTCGAGTTCCTCCCATGCGCTCATCGGCGGATTGGTGGGAGCCGGACTGGCCAAAGCGGGTGCGGGCAGCCTCGTGTTCAGCGGTATCGGGAAGACCGTAGCGTTCATTTTCGTGGCCCCCGTGCTGGGCTTCGCGCTGGGTACTGCACTGATGGTGGCTGTTTCTTGGCTGTTCTTTCATTCCACGCCGACGCGAGTGGACAAGTGGTTCCGGCGCTTGCAGTTGGTTTCGGCATCCCTTTACAGCCTCGGACATGGCGGAAACGACGCGCAGAAAACCATAGGCATTATCTGGATGTTGCTGATCGCCGCAGGGGTTACTGGCGGCGGGGAGCCCGTGCCTTACTGGGTCGTGGTCTCCTGTTATGTCGCCATCGGCCTCGGGACGCTTTTCGGCGGGTGGCGCATCGTGAAGACGATGGGGCAGCGAATCACCCGCCTCAAGCCGGTGGGCGGCTTTTGCGCGGAAACCGGCGGCGCCATGACACTGTTTCTTGCCACCGGCCTCGGCATTCCGGTATCCACCACCCATACCATAACCGGTGCCATTGCGGGGGTAGGTTCCGCCCATCGGCGCCATGACGTGCGCTGGGGTTTGGCAGGCACGATCGTCTGGGCCTGGATTCTCACCATACCCTGCAGCGGGATAATCGCCGCCGCCAGTTGGTGGCTGGGCCAGGTGCTTCTTTGAGAATGCCGCATCGCTTTCGCACCGAACCCGCACTTTGCAAGCGGGTCCTCGAATAAGATAACTTCCTGGACCCGCAAAACATTTCTTCTGGGATCTGGGCCGGTGACTGGTCGCCACCGGAGCCCTGGCTCATACAACGAGAAATTCTTCCCAAAGACGATGCAATCACACCCGGGCCTGCCCTACCTGCGGGAACTGATCTTGTTTCTGGCGCTGGCCGGCGTCGTGATTCCACTGCTGCAGCGGCTGCGGGTGAGCCAAGTGTTGGGCTTCCTGGTCCTCGGCACCATTGTCGGACCCTTCGGCCTTGGCCGCCTGGGTGCTGAGCACCAGTGGCTCGCCTATTTCACCATCACCAGTACCGAGCCAGTGCGGGCCTTGGCGGAGTTCGGGGTGATCTTCCTCCTGTTTCTCATCGGGTTGGAGCTTTCCACCGACCGGCTCTGGTCTCTGCGCCGCTGGGTGTTTGTCGGCGGCGGGCTTCAGGTGGTCGTCAGCGCTGCAATCATCGCACCCATCGCCTGGATTTTCGGAAACTCCTGGGAAGTGTCCCTGGTGCTCGGCATCGTGCTCGCCTTTTCCTCCACGGCGATCGTTATGCAGACCCTTGCGGAGCATCGGGAACTCGCTTCCCCGGTGGGAAGGTCCAGCTTCTCGGTGCTGCTGTTCCAGGACCTGGCGGTGGTGCCGTTGCTGGTACTCATCGCTATCGCCGGCGACAGCGAGGGACGGAGCTTCCTCGACTTGCTGGGCATCGCGTTCAGCAAGGCGGCGCTGGGCGTCGGCGGCATCCTGCTTGCGGGGCGCTTTCTGCTACGACCGCTGTTCCACCAGGTGTCGCGGCTGCGCCAGGCCGACGCCTTCGTCGCGTTCACCCTGCTTGCCATCATCGGCACTGCGGCCATCAGCTGGTCTGCCGGACTGTCGATGGCTCTGGGGGCTTTCCTGGCGGGGCTGTTGCTGGCGGACACGGAGTATCGCCATGAGATCGAGATTACCATCGAGCCGTTCAAGGGGCTGCTGATGGGCCTGTTCTTCATGTCCGTGGGTATGGGCATCGACGTGCATGCCTTCCTTCTGAACCCGATATGGATCATTGCCTCCGTGCTGGGCCTGCTCGCCATCAAGGGCTTCGTCGTGGGGCTTCTGTTCAGTCTCCTCGGATTGTCCAGGCGCCAGGCGGTGGAGGGGGCACTGCTCCTGGGGCAGGGGGGCGAGTTCGCCTTCATCATCGTGGGCACGGGGATGATTCAGGGCTTTGTGCCGGAGGCCGTGGGGCACTTCATGCTGCTGGTGGTGGGAATCAGCATGCTCCTGACACCGTTCTTTGCCCAGGCGGGGCGCGCGATCGGGCGACGGATGGGACGCCACGACGAGCACCGGATGTCACCCGCCGCGGCGGAGAATGAGCTTCGCTCAATGTCCGGGCACGTGATTATTGCGGGTTTTGGCCGGGTGGGGCAGCTGCTCGGACAGGTGCTTGATTCGCAGAAGGTCCCCTTCGTCGCCATCGACAACGACAGCCGTCTGGTGACCAAATTCCGGAGCAATGGCGTGCCGGTTTATTTCGGCGACGCCAGCCGGGCGGAAATTCTTCGCAAGCTGGGGGCGGAGCGGGCAGAGGCGCTGGTGGTCACCTTGGATCATCCCCAGGCGGCGGGCCATGCGGTGCGCGCGGTACGGCGCGAGTTTCCCGAGCTGCCGATCTTCGTCCGGGCCCGGGACGAAAGGCACGCCCTAGCCCTCAAGGGCGACGGCGCGACCATTGCCATTCCCGAGACCCTGGAAGCGAGCCTCCAGCTCGCCGGGTATGTGCTGGAGCGGCTGGGGATGCCCGACGACGTGCTGTCCCGTCTTATCCAGGAGCAGAACGATCGCCATTTAAGAGCCCAGCGTCGGAGAGAGGCTTAGCAGGTCGGGGACTGGGAGCGCCTGCATCTCGCTGCGCGCGGCTGCCAAGCCAAGCGCCAGGGCCCAGCGCATCCGTCGATGCATGCCGCAAACGAATCGCCGTCCGTCGCCAGACGGAGGTACCGGCGCATGCACCAATTCCAGGGGCGGGTCTTCGCGCCCGGCGAGGCGGAATTTCTGGCGATTGTCGCTTAGTGGCGGGAGCACGCGCCACATGCCGAATAGCGGCCCGCGTTACTCCAAATCCAGGACTCCACCGTCGTGGGTCCGCGAGTCATGGCATCATGGCAGGCCCAGTGCGCCGCTGTTACAGGCCGAGCTCTCTCCGCCACCACTCATGGAAGTGGACCATCCCATCCTCGTGGGGTGACTGATAAGGTCCGACATCGTCCTCGCCCGAGAGGAAGAGGGCCCTGCGTCCCTTGTGCAGCAGGTGGCAGACATGCATGTCCTCCGCGGCGGACTCCGCGTAGGCCGCCTGGTGCGCGTCCACGATGGTGCGCTCGAACAGGGCGATGTCTTCCGGGTAGTAAAATTCCACGATGTTGAGGGTGCGTTCCGGCGTCTGGGGCATCAGATAGCTCACCGCCAGGCAGTAGGGGTACCACTCCAGCATCACGTTGGGATAAAGGATGGTCCATACCGTGCCGTACTTGGGGAGTTTGCCTCCCGAGTAAGCAAGAATCGCGTCCCGGTATTTCGCATAATGCGGAGAGTGCTGGAACTTGAGCTCGTCCTTGAGTCCCATGATCTGATAGGACCAACGCTCGCCAAAGCCCCATTTGTAGTTGCCGGGATCCACGAATTTCTGCAGCCCAGGGTGGATGGGAACCACGTGGTAGAGCTCGAGAAAGATCTCGACGAAATTCTTCCAGTTGTAAGGGCACTCTTCCACAACGGCGCGGTCGAAGACGTAGCCGGAGAAATCGTAGTCCGCGCCCAGGGGAAAGTCGGCCAAATCATTGGCGACGTTCCGGGGGCCCGCGAACAGCAGGCCCTGCCAGGTCTGCAATGGCGTGTTCTTGAGGGGCATGCAGGGCGTTTCCTTGAACTCCGGCGCGCCGAGCAGCTTGCCTTCCAGATCATAGGTCCAATGATGGGCGGGACAGACCACGTTGCGGACCCGCCCCCGGCCTTCGAGAATCAGTCCTTGCCGGTGGCGGCAGACATTTCCCAGCAGCGACACGCCCTTGGGGCCGCGCATCAGCATGTTCCGCTGCTCCATCCAGCCGATGGTCTGGTAATCGCCCAGATTGGGCACCTGAAGCTCGTGGCCCACGTAATTGGGGCCGGCGCTGAAAAGGAGTTGGCGTTCTCGTTCCAGTAACTCGGTGTCAAAGTACGCGGAGATGGGAAGCTGCGGCTGGGAAGGCTTGAGCTTCGCGGAGGTGGCGATATCGGACATGGGGCTACTCCATGAAGGCTTCGACAGTAAGCCGAGGGGTCGAGTTGCCGCGATTCTACAACCGTTCTCGGTCGATCGTCGTTGCCCTGGATCAATCACGGTCCTCCTCGAAGCGGGGGCGCTGGAGTGAGAGAATAGCCGGAACCATGACCAGCCAGAACGAAGCGGTTTTCGCCGCCCGGGGCCTGACCAAGGTTTATCGCCTGGGGGAGGTGGCGGTCCACGCCCTGCGCGGGATCGAGCTGGAAATCCGCGCCGGGGAGTTCGTGGTGCTGCTGGGACCTTCGGGCAGCGGAAAATCCACGCTGCTCAACATCCTCGGAGGGCTGGACACGGCCACCAGCGGGAACGCCATGTGGCGCGACCACGATCTGGTCCGCGCCGATGAGGCGGAGCTGACCCGCTACCGCCGGGAGCATGTGGGCTTCGTTTTCCAGTTCTACAATCTGATCTCTAGCCTGACAGTCCGGGAGAACGTGCAGCTGGTGACGGAGATTGCCCCTCAACCCATGGCGCCGGAGCAAGCCCTGGATATGGTGGGCCTGGCCCATCGCCTCGACCATTTTCCCTCCCAGCTGTCGGGCGGCGAGCAGCNNGCCCGGGCGGTGGCCAAGCGCCCCGACGTTCTGCTCTGTGACGAGCCGACCGGCGCTCTCGACTACGAAACCGGGAAGCTCGTGCTCGAGGTCATAGCCAGGATCAACGAAGAGCTCGGCACGACCACCGTTGTCATCACTCATAATGCTGCCATTGCCGGCATGGCGGACCGTGTTCTCCACCTTGCGGACGGTCGAATCGCATCCGTGGATACCAACGCCCAGCGCCTGCAACCCTCGGAACTCCGGTGGTGAGGACCCTGGACCGTAAACTGCTGCGGGACCTCTGGCACGTGCGCGGCCAGGCGGCGACCATCGCCGTGGTGGTGGCCTGCGGCATCGGCGCTTTCGTGGCGCAATTGACGACCTATGAATCGTTGCAGGCGTCGCGGGAGGAATATTACGGGGAATCCCGGTTCGCCCATGTGTTCGCGCCGGTGAAACGGGCACCCCTGGCCCTGGCCGGGCGGATTGCCGAGCTTCCCGAAGTCGCGCAGTCGGAGACCACCGTGAGCTTCGACGTGCTGCTGGATCTGCCCGGGGTGGAGGAACCCGTCACCGGCAGGATGATCGGCCTTGCCGAGAGTGAAGCGGCGGGCCTCAACCGGATCTATCTCCGCCGCGGCCGCATGATCGAGCCCGGGGCCGGTGACGAGGTGCTGGTATCGGAGGCGTTCGCCAACGCCCGGGACCTGGCGCCGGGCGACGAGTTCTCGGCCCTCATCAACGGCACCAAGGAGCGCTTCAGAATCGTAGGCGTGGTGCTCTCGCCGGAGTACATCTTTTCCAGCCGCGGCGGCCAGCTTCCCGATGACAAGAGCTTCGGCGTGTTCTGGATGGACCGGGAGCGGCTTGCCTCCGCCTATGACATGGAAGGTGCGTTCAACCAGGTCTCGGTTCGCCTCGCCCCGGGTGCTCTGGAGGCGGCGGCAATCGCCGCCCTGGACCGGGTCCTGGAGCCGTACGGCGCATTTGGCGCCTACGGCCGCGGGGACCAGGTTTCGAACAAGATGCTGACCCAGGAGATAGACCAGCAGCGAACCATGGCCGCCGTTTTCCCCACGGTGTTTCTGGCGGTGGCCGCGTTTCTGGTCAACGTGGTGTTGGCGCGCCAAGTGGCGACCCAGCGCGAACAGATCGCGGCCCTCAAGGCCCTGGGCTACGGCAACGGTGTCATCGTGACCCATTATCTCAAGCTGGTGCTGGCCATCGTCGGCGTGGGCCTGGTCGCCGGTTTGGCTCTCGGCATCTGGCTGGGTCGCGGCATGACCGAGATGTATGCGGAATTCTTCCGCTTTCCGCGGCTGGTCTGGCGGCTGGATCCGTGGATTCCCCTGGTAGGCGCCGGAGTCACCCTGGCGGCGGCGGCCGGCGCCGCGCTGGGCTCGGTCCGCGGCGTCGCCCGGCTGGCGCCGGCGGAGGCGATGCGTCCGCCCGCGCCCAAGCGCTACCGGCGCATGCTGCTGGAGCGCCTGGGACTGGAACACCTGTTGTCAGCCCAGATGCGCATGGTGGTGCGCATTCTCGAGCGCCGGATTTTGCGCACCCTGCTCATCACCGTGGGGATTGCCAGCGCCATGGCAATACTGATCGCCGGCACCTTCTGGCGCGATGCCCTCGACTACCTGATCGAGTTCCAGTTCCACCGGGTGCAGCGGGAGGACGCCGCCGTGGTGTTCACGGACCCGGTGAATTCCACGGTGCGCCATGAGATCGCCCGGCTACCCGGCGTGCTGGTCACCGAAGCGTCCCGCTCGGTGGCGGTGCGCCTGCGCGCGGGGCATCACAGTTACCTTACGGCCCTGCTGGGGCTGCCCGAGGGTGCTGAGCTGCGACGGCTGCTGGATGCCGAGGGCCGGCAAGTAAGCGTGCCCCCCGATGGCGTGCTCCTCAGCACCCGGCTCGCGGACCGCCTGGAAGTCCGGCTCGGAGAGCCGGTGGAGGTCGAGGTGCTGGAAGGCAACCGCGCCCGGCGCTCGGCGCTGGTAACCGGCCTGGTGGACGATCTCATCGGGATCAGTGCCTACATGGAAATCGATGCTCTCAATCGCCTGCTGCGGGAGGGGGATGCCGTGAGCGCCGTGGCCTTCACGGCCGACCCGGCGCAGGCGCGCCGGGTGTACCGCCGTCTCAAGGAAATGCCGAAGGTGGCCACCGTGTCGGTGAAGGCGACGACCCTGCAGAGCTTTCTCGAGATTTCGGGACGGAACATCCTCTTCTTTACCGGCATCGTCACCGTTTTTGCCGCCGCCATTGCGGTGGGCGTGGTGTACAACAGCGCCCGCATTTCCCTGGCGGAGCGGGCCTGGGAACTGGCGAGCCTGAGGGTGCTGGGCTTCACGCGGCACGAGGTTTCCGCACTGCTGCTGGGAGAACTGGCGGTGATGCTGTTGCTGGCGGTACCCCTGGGGCTATGGCTTGGCTATCTGCTTTCCTTCATGCTGGTCGCGCTCATGCAAACCGAAACCCAGCACATTCCCCTGGTGATCTACCCGCGAACTTACGCCTACGCGGCGCTGACCACGCTGGCCGCGGGGGTGCTGAGCGCGCTCATCGTGCGGTTGCGGGTGGACCGGCTGGATCTGGTGGCGGTCCTGAAGACGAGGGAATAGGGCGATGAAGTGGGTGAAGCCGGCGCTCTGGATCGTGCTTGGTGGCGCGCTGCTGGGGGCAATGATCTGGGCATTCAGGCCGCAGCCGGTCCCAGTGGAGATCGCGGTCGTGACCCGTGGCGCCTTCGTCGCGACCGTGGACGACGATGGTGTCAGCCGCGTCAGGGAACGCTATGTGGTGTCGGCACCACTGGGCGGGCAGCTACTTCGGGTCGGCGTGGAAGCGGGGGACATCGTCGAGCGCGACGGCGCGCTGGCCGTGATCGTCCCCAGTGCTCCCGCGATGCTGGACCCGCGCAACCGGGCGGAACTGGCGGAACGGGTGGGGGCGGCCGAGGCCCGGGTGCAAAGGGCCAACGCCGAGATCGCGCGCAGCCGGGTTGCCATGGAACAGGCGCGGATCGACCTGGAGCGCACGGAAAAGCTGGCAAAGTCCGGTTATGTTTCCCCCGCCGTCCGCGACCAGGCAGATCTCGCGCTGCAGGTCCGCCAGCGGGAGTCGGAGTCGGCGGAGTTCGAGAAGCATGGGGCGGAGCACGACCTGGCCCAGGCCCGGGCGGCGCTGGCCCGGGCCAAAGGTTTTGCCGATGGGCATGCGCCAGGGACCGAATGGGAGATCCGCTCCCCGGTGGCGGGGCGCGTGCTCAAGGTGCTGAAGGAAAGCGAGGCGGTGGTCGCCGCCGGGACCCCGATACTCGAAATCGCCGACCCGCGCGACCTGGAAGTCCTGGTGGACGTTCTCTCCACCGAGGCCGTGGAAATCGGTCCCGGGGCCGAAGTAATCCTGGATGCCGGCGGCGGACTGCTGCTTCAGGGAAGGGTGCGCTTGGTGGAACCGTCGGCGTTCACCAAGATCTCCGCGCTCGGGGTGGAGGAGCAGCGCGTGAACGTGATTATCGACATTACCTCGCCGCCGGAACAGTGGCAGGCCCTGGGGGATGCCTACCGGGTGGACGCCCGCATCGTGGTTCGTCGTGAGGAAGATGTGGTGAAGGTGCCGGTGGCGGCGCTGTTCCGGGACGAGGGGGGGTGGGCCGTGTTCCTGGACGACGGGGGGAGGGCAAAAAAGCGCCGGATTGAAATATCGCGCCGCGGCGGCCTCGAGGCGGTGGTGCAAAAAGGATTGGCGCCCGGGGACCGGGTCATTGTCTATCCCGGGGACGCCGTCGAGGACGGCGGCCGCATCGAATCCCCTCAAACCGGCCGCGGATAGGCCGGCCCGGGAAACCCTGCGGCTCTAATCCGAAGCGTTCCGCTCCACCAGAAACTTCTCGGCTGCTTCGATCATGGGCTCCGCCTGGGCGTAGCCGTGGGCCAGCAGGCCCACTTGGCCGTCCCCTTCAATCAGCACCGTCGGAAATCCCTGGACCCCCATGTGGCGCGAGGCTTCGAAGTGGGCTCGGGTGGTGGTCTGCATCTCCTCCGTCGCGAAGCGCGCCAGAAAGTCAGGCTGTTCGAGACCGCTCTCTTCCGCAATGCTTCCCAGCACTTCTGGTTGCAGCGGATCGCGGTTGTCCCGGTAAAACGCTTCCTGGATGGCGAGGAACACGGGTAGCGCCGCGTCCTCCCGCATCGCATGAGCGGTGACGACGGCACGGCAGGCGGGCTCGGTGTCGTACACGAAGTCCTCCCGCTCCAGCACCTCGAAATTGAAGGGCTGTCCGCTGGCGCTGGCCACGTTCTGCCACGCCTCGCGCAGGTAATTGCGGAGCCCCTCATCCCATGGCTCGGTCGTATAGGGGCGCAATCCCCCCAGGATCACCTGGAGCCCGGCCCGTCGCCCGAGCGCCTCGCGCAGCGCCGTGATCTGGGGCCCGAAGCCGTAGCACCAGGAGCAAAGAGGATCACCTACGTATATGAGCCGGGCGCCGGCCATCAGCGGCCCGCCGGGCGGCAGTTGGTATAAGCGCGCTTTCCTTCCATCTCCACAACGGCCTCCGAGCCTTTCGTCCAGAACACCAGCACGTCGCATGCGTACTTCGCCCCCGAGCCCGAAGGCTCATGCCGCAGGGTGAACCGCATCTGGTTGATCTCGATGATCGCAGATTCTCCAGATGGATGAAAGATGACGCTGAAACTCCTGCCCTCATCGCAGGCGTACGTGATCGGCGCCGGAGGCGGGGCCTCGAGCGCGGCGCAGGCTGCCAGGGCGCAAATGGCGGCGATGGTCGCGAGAAGCCGCATTAAAATAAGACATAGACCGGCGGAAAACGATGCTGATTCTACTCCCTTGGCGAAGACGGCGATCCGGGAAGGGTTGGGTGATGGCTCCGCTCGTTTCGCTGCTGGCGCTGGTGGCGGAGCCCGTCGCCGCGCAGTCGCCGGCCTCGGGAATCCAGCAGCATCAGCAACTGCGGGATCAGGCGCAGCAGGAGGTGGTGACGAAGATGAAGCAGTCCCAGGAGGTGACCCGACCCAATGTTTCCCCGGAAGACCGTCGCGCGCTGGAGGCCGAGCACGCCGAGGAACTGCGACAACAGCGGCAGCGGTCCGGCGACCAGCAGCGGAGGCAGCAGCAGCTCGACCAGAGCGCGCGCCCGCAGCCCGACCCGGAGCAGCAGCGCCTGCTCGAGCTTCAGCGGCAGGGTTTCCAGCGGGAAGATGCCTCGGTGCCGGGACCGGGGTCGAGACCGGACCCGGCGTTGCCCGGGGAACGCCCGGATTGAGGCAGCACCCTTTACAATCCGGTCAGCTGCTTCCACGCTTGCCCGCCAAAATGTCATCGTCCGGCCCGCTTCCGACCCCCGACTGGGTTCTTCGGCCCCATGCCGGCTTGGCGCTGCGGGTCACCGAAATGGGCCGGGGCGTGTTTACCCTTACCGGCCATCCGCCCGGTGAGATCCTGCTGGAGCACTGGGGACCGCGTGCCCGCTTTTCGGAAGCCGCGCACCACAACCCGGACCATATCCTAGAAGTCGGCGACTACCAGGTGTTCCTGGCCACGGGAGGCATCGACGACTTCGTGAACCACGGTTGCAATCCCAACTGCCGGCTGGAATTTCGGGAAGGCAGGGTATTCCTGGCGGCTCTGCGTGCCATCGCGCCGGGAGAAGAACTTAACTTCGATTACGCGACCTCTACCACGCGGGAGGGCCTGTCGGCCTTTCCCGGCTGGCGTTTTCGCTGCCTTTGCGGGGCCACGGACTGCCGCTTCGAGGTGAGTTGCGCCGAAGAACTGGCGCCGGAGCGGTTACGCCATTACTGGAATATCGGGGCCCTGGCACCCCACGTCCAGCGGCGGGTGGCGTCGCTGCTGCCGCACATGTCGGCGGAGGCCGCGTAGCGCGATGCGGACCCTGGTCGCCCTGGTGCTGGTGGCGGTTGCCGTGGGCGCGGTTGCCGCGGACCCGCAAGCGGACGTGGTGGCGGTGCGGGTCGGCGTCGCGGCCGAGGGGTTTCAATTCACGGTCACCGTGGCCAGCCCCGACACAGGATGCCGCCAATACGCCGACTGGTGGGAAGTGGTGAGCGAGGACGGAAGGCTGCTTTACCGTCGTGTCCTGCTTCACAGCCATGGGGGCGAGCAGCCCTTCACCCGCTCTGGTGGCCCGGTGCCCGCCGGGCCCGACACCGTGGTCTGGGTGCGCGCCCACATGAATACCGGCGGCTACTGCGGCAAGGCAATGAAGGGGTCGGTCAGCGGCGGATTTCGGGCGGATCAGCCTCCCCCGGGGTTTGCGGCGGCACTGGAAAAGGCCGCTCCATTGCCGGAGGGCTGCGCTTTCTGAGCGCACCGGCGGTGCCCGAAGGCGCCGCGCGCCCTCACTGCTCCATGATCTTCTTCAGGTTGGCGAGGCCGCCCTGGTACACACCGGTGATCGCCTTCACCGCAGCTTCGTCGTTCTTATCGGGCGGCGGGTCGTTGTTCGGATAGGCCCGATAGAAGGCGCCGCGCCATTCCACCAATGCCGTTCCTCCCTCGCCGGCCTTCACGGTAAGGGTCGAGGAATAGTTGGAGACCGGCAGCGCGCCGCCGTCCTTGGCGCGGTAGGAGAACTTTTTCGCCGACTCGTCGTAGGATTCCAGGGTTTCGACGATCTCCCCGCCGTCCTTCAGCTTGAGGGTCCGCACCGACCCGATCTTGCTGCCGTCGGTGACCATGCTGGAGGCGACCGCCGGGTGCCAATTCTGGAGGCCGGCGAAGTCCTTGACCTTGTTCCAGACCGCGTCCGGGCTGGCCTTTATGGTGACCGTCTCGGTAACTTTCTGGCGGGTGGGCCCGTGGGCCAGCGCCACCGACGAAGCCAGCATCAGCACTGCGAAGGTCAACAAGCGTTTCATGGGGGAAGCTCCTCCTTGGGTGGATCGCAAAGTTTCCGCAAATATCAGGGCGAACCGATGAACTGGCCGAATCCTCGACTGTTCTTGCCGGTGCCCACCGTGGCAAGGACCTTGCCGCTGGCGGCGTCGAGCACCAGCAGGTTGTCGTCCATCCAGTTGACCACGTAGACGCGGTCGCCGTGCACCGCGATGCCCTCCGGGTACCCGCCGACAGGCACTGTGGCAATGACGCGGTTCTCGCCCGCGTCGATAACCGAGACCGTGTCGGCATGCTGGTTGGTGACGAATACCCGGTCGCCGGTGGCGGTGACCGCCGCGCCGTAAGGGGTGTTGCCTACCGGAACCGTGGCGATGGGCCGCCGGGCGCGAGTGTCGATGACCGTCACGTCGTGGCTCCAGACGTTCACCGCGTAAAGGCGCGAGCCATCCGGGCTCACGGTCACCGCGAAAGGGTGGTTGCCCGCCGGAACCTTGGCGACGCCGGCGTTGCGCCCCGCATCCACTACCTCGATGGTGTTGTCGTCCCGGTTGGCAACATAGACTTCGCGCCCGCTGGGGTGCACCGCGACGCCGGCCGGCGCCGTTCCGACCGGGACGGCAGCGAGGCGCGCGTGAGTCCGGGCGTCGAACACCAGCAGGCGGTTATTGAACCAGTCGGCCACATACACGCGGCTGCCGTCGGGAGCGGTGGCGATGCCCACCGGGCCGTCACCCGCCGGCACCGTGTCCAGCACCTTGTTGGTGGCGAGGCCTATCACCGACATGTTCTTGCTTTCCGGGTTGGTGACGAAGGCCTTTCCCGCGGCGGAACTGACGGCGACTCCTGCCGGTGCCGTACCCACCGGCACCGTCGCCACCACTCTATGGTCTGCGAGATCCACCACCGTGACATCGTGGCTGCCCTGGTTGGTGACGTAGGCGAAGGGCGCAGCCCCGGCGGCGCCGGAAAACGCCAGGATGAGGGCGACTGCCGCGGGCAACGGGTATGGCGAACGATGGAGCCGATGGTCGGGGTACATTGGCAGCGCTGACAAACTGGCCGAAGGCTGAATGTAAACGAAAACGTCTGCCACCAACAACGCGAGTTTCAATGAAGCTTCACCCGCGGCGCGCTGCGGCGGGTGATCAGTCGGGCCAGGGTGTCGAGGGCGACGCGAAAGAATCCGTGCAGGGCGTGCAGGTGCATCTTGTAGAGAGATTTGTACATGAGCCGCGCGAAGTGACCCTCGATGAACAAGGCCCCGCCGACCAGGGCGCCCATCAGGCTGCCCACCGTACTGTATTCGCCGAGGGACACCAAAGACCCGAAATCCCGGTAGCGATATTCGAGGGGAGTTTTTCCCTCCAACCGGCGTGCGAGGGTCTTTACGAGGGTGAAGGCCTGCTGGTGCGCGGCCTGGGCCCGGGGCGGGACGGGCTGCGGGTGACCCGGCCAGGGGCAGGCGGCGCAGTCGCCGAGGGCGAAAATATCGTCGTCGCGCGTGGTCTGTAACGTCGGCCGGATCACCAGCTGGTTGATCCGGTTGGTTTCGAGGCCATCCAGGTCCCGCAGGAAGTCCGGCGCCTTGATGCCGGCAGCCCAGACCACCAGTTCCGAAGGGATAACGCCGCCCGCGGCGGTGTGCACGCTCTCTGCCGAGACTTCCACGACCCGCTCGCCGGTGCGCACCTCGACGCCAAGGCTCCGCAGCAGTTCGGTGGCGGATTGCGACAGGCGCGGGGGCACCGCGGGCAGGATGCGCTCGCCCGCCTCGATCACCACGATGCGGATGTCACGCTCGGGGTTCACCCGGTCCAGGCCGAAGGCCGTGACTTCCCGCGTGGTGTTGTGCAGTTCCGCCGCCAACTCGACGCCGGTGGCCCCGGCCCCGATGATGGCCACGCAAAGCTGACCCGGCCGCACCGGGTCTGCCTGGGTGTTGGCGCGCACGAGGGCGTGGATCAGGCCCCGATGGAAGCGTTCCGCTTCCTCCGAGGTGTCGAGGGAGATCGCATGCTCTCGAACGCCGGGTGTTCCGAAGTCGTTCGCCGTGCTCCCGACGCAGATCACCAGCGTGTCGTACGGAAAGCGACGGCGCGGAACGATTTCGTTGCCGTTCTCGTCCAGGGTGGGCGCGACGTCGATGAGCTTGCGCTGGCGGTCCAGCCCGTCCATAGCGCCGAGGCGGAAAGTGAAGTGGTGCCAGCGGGCCTGCGCCAGGTAATCCAGCTCATGGTCGTCCAGGTCCATGCTGCCGGCGGCGACCTGGTGCAGGAGGGGCTTCCAGAGATGGGTCCAGTCCCGGTCCACCAGGGTAATCTCGGCCCGGCCGCGCTTGCCGAGGGTATCGCCCAGGCGGGTGGCTAGTTCCAAACCGCCGGCGCCGCCGCCGACAATTACGATGCGATGGGTCATGGAATGGTCTCGGAATCCAATCAATGGCTGGTGTGCCCCCTCGGGACTGTGATTTTGTGGAAAGGGCTGCACGGCGGAACGGCGACTCTATCCGCAATGAAATCCCGGGACAATGCGCGCCGCAACAGTCCCCGGATCGTAGTCCGCCCATCTCTTCGTTTCTGGTGCTGGTTAACTCCATGATCGGCATGGGGTTAATAGTTGAACTTTTTGCTCAAGTAAAGGATCATAATATCAGCGTGCACTAATGAACCGCTGAGTCATCAACCATTCAACGACTAAGGAGCAATGCTGATGTCGGGTTTTATCCCAGGATTTAACGGCGACGGCGTGGTCACCATTAACCGGGTGATCCTTAAGCCCGAATACACCACCGATGATTTGGAGGAGCGGGTCGCCACCCTCTGCGAAAACGTAAAGACCTACCACTCGGAAACCGGGTTCGTCGGCGGCTTCGTGTGCCTCAACTCCGGCATGATTTCCAACGAGGGGTCCACGATAGGCCAGGCGGTCCAGAGCCCGCTCAAGGACCGCGAGGCGCTGATCATCACCTTCTGGAATTCCTTTGAGGAGCACGAGGCGTCCCACCGCAGCGAGACCTTCCAGCCCCTTTTCAGCAAGGTCCTCGAATTGTGTGAGAACGGCAACGAGGAGGTCGCCTACCGAATGATGTGGTCCG